>NZ_SJXI01000110.1:0-8302 GCF_004337455.1 Parafrankia sp. BMG5.11
GGGGACCGGGGACCGGGGACCGACGTGAGCGTCGGAACAGGCGGGTGCACCTTCCGCGGCGCTGTTGGCTCTCTCGGGTCTGGTGCACGCCCGTCCCCCGGCTGGCTGCGCGCCAGCGGCCCCGGACGGCTCCGCTGTCGCGGTTTCGCCCGTGATCGACGTTGCACGGCCCGGCGGCGACCGTGGACCTGCCAGGACTCCAACGTCGCGCTCGGGGCGCCCCGCGCATCTCGGCGGTCCGGGTAGCGGCGGCGGGCGGCCCGCTGCCACCTGGCCCAACCCCTCCACATCAGTGTCAAGGACATGATATCAAGTGCTTGTGTTCGCCTCGGGGGCCGTATAGATTTCAGCCAGAACGTTCTGGGGCAGCCCGATTCCAGCGCACACTCCCCCGGACCAGCGCTGTCATCTGAGGTAGAGGAGTAGCAGTGGCTCGTTGGCCCAAGCCGCCCGAAGGTAGTTGGACGGAGCACTATCCGGAGCTCGGGACCGAGCCGGTGTCCTACGAGGACTCGATCTCGCCGGAGTTATACGAGCTCGAGCGGGAGGCGATTTTCAAGCGCGGCTGGCTGAATGTCGGGCGGGTGGAGCTGCTGCCGAGGAACGGCAGCTACTTCACCAAGGAGATCCACATTGCCAAGACGTCGATCATCGTCTTGCGCGACAAAGACGGCAAAGTGCGGGCATTCCACAACATTTGCCGCCATCGTGGCAACAAACTGGTGTGGAATGATTTCCCTGGCGAGGAGACGAGCGGTACTTGCAGGCAGTTCACCTGCAAGTACCACGCCTGGCGTTACGACCTCGACGGGTCGCTGAATTTTGTGCAGCAAGAGGGCGAGTTCTTCGGCCTCGACAAGAATGACTACGGCCTCGTCCCCGTCCATTGCGACGTCTGGGAGGGCTTCATCTTCATCAACCTCGCCAAGCAGCCCGAGCAGTCGCTGCCGGAATTTCTCGGGCCGATGGTCACCGCGATCGAGGGTTACCCCTTCGACAAGATGACCGAGCGTTGGTACTACCGCTCCGAGGTGAAGGCGAACTGGAAGCTCTACATGGACGCCTTCCAGGAATTTTATCACGCACCCGTGCTGCACGCGAGGCAGTACCCGGCGAAGTTTGCCAACGCCGGACAGCAGAAGGGTTTCGAGGCGCCGCACTACCGGATCGACGGTCCGCACCGCCTGGTGAGCACAGCCGGGATCCGGACGTGGGAACTCGACCAGGACATGCGCAAGCCGATAGACGATATCTGCCGCAGCGGAAATTTCGGGCCGTGGGATATTCCCGACCTCGGCGTCGAGAAGATGCCGCCCGGCGTGAACCCCGCCGGTTGCGACCCGTGGGGGCTCGACTCGTTCCAGCTCTTCCCGAACTTCACGATCCTGATCTGGGGACTGGGCTGGTACCTCACCTACCATTACTGGCCGACGGCGTACAACAGCCACATCTTCGAGGGAACGCTCTATTTCGTCCCAGCGAAGACGCCGCGCGAGCGCGTGGCCCACGAGCTCACCGCGCTGACGTTCAAGGAGTTCGGCTTGCAGGACGCCAACACTCTCGAGGCGACGCAATCGATGCTGGAGTCCCGGGTGGTGGACCGGTTCCCGCTGGGTGACCAGGAGGTGCTGTGCCGGCACCTTCACAGGGAGACAGCCAAGTGGATCGACGACTACCAGCGCGGACGTGCGGGGGTATGACAGACGTGATCGAAATGCTGCCCAAGGAGTTCGCCGACCTCGAGCCATTCGTGGCTGACTGGTGCCTGCCGACCGAGCCAGAGCGTTACGACAAGCGCCTCGCCACCTCGATGGACGACATGCAGGCGTATTACGACGTCATCACGCCACGCGCCGAGGCGGCGCTGACGTACCTCGACCAGTACAGCCTGGACGACATGCCGGAGGAGGCGCTCAGGCTGCTGTACATGCTGTATTCGATGGTCATGGTGTCGTTCCCGGTCGAGTGCTGGCACCAGCAGCGCATCCCTGACTCGGGTGCGGCGCAGCTCGACTGCCTGGTTGCGCCGGTCCCGTGAGCGACGCGATCGTCCTTCGGGCCCATCGCTGGGTCGACATCGATGCCGGGTTGGTGAGGTCACCTGCGGTGATCGTGGTGGAGGGCAACCGCATAGTCGCGGTATGCCCCACCGAGCTTCCGGCGACGGCGACCGAGGTCGACCTGGGCGACGTCACGCTCCTGCCCGGACTGATGGACATGGAGCTGAATCTGCTCATCGGCGGTCCCGGTGGCCCAGACGGGCTGCCGAACCCGATGCACGGCGTCCAGGACGATCCGGTATACCGCACCCTGCGGGCCACCGTGAACGCCCGCGCGACACTGCTGGCGGGCTTCACGACCGTGCGCAACCTGGGGTTGATGGTAAAGACCGGCGGCTACATGCTCGACGTCGCGCTGCAGCGGGCGATCGACCAGGGTTGACTCGAAGGCCCGCGCATCATCCCGGCCGGGCACGCCGTCACGCCGTACGGCGGCCACCTCGACCCGACCGTATTCCAGCGGCTTGCGCCCGGGATCATGCCGTTGGGTGTGGCCGAGGGCATCGCCAACGGCGTGGGCGAGGTACGCGCCTGTGTTAGGTACCAGATCCGTCATG
Organism: Parafrankia sp. BMG5.11; assembly: GCF_004337455.1. NCBI lineage: Bacteria > Bacillati > Actinomycetota > Actinomycetes > Frankiales > Frankiaceae > Parafrankia > Parafrankia sp. BMG5.11. The sequence continues at coordinate 2,618 of NZ_SJXI01000110.1, forward strand.
GCGCGAAGGTGATCAAAGTATCGGCGTCCGGTGGCGTGATGTCGCACTCCACGTCGCCGGGCTCGCAGCAGTACTCCGACGAGGAGTTCGAGGCCATCACCGACGAGGCACACCGTGCGGGGATCCGGGTCGCCGCCCACGCCGTCGGCGACTCCGCAGTCCAGGCCTGCATCCGGGCCGGCGTGGACTGCATCGAGCATGGCTTCCTCGCCACGCCCGAGTCGATCCAAATGATGGTCGATCACGGGACGTTCCTCGTGTCGACGACATACCTCACCGAGGCGATGGCGATCGAGCGGGCGGCTCCCGAGCTGCAGAAAAAGGCCGCGGAAATCTTCCCGCGGGCCAAAGCGATGCTGCCCAAGGCGATCGCCGCCGGGGTAAAGATCGCCTGCGGGACCGATGCGCCGGCGATCCCGCACGGCCAGAACGCCAGGGAACTCGTCGCGCTGGTCGACCGCGGCATGACGCCGATACAGGCGCTGCGCGCTGCCACGGTCACGAGCGCCGAGCTCATCCAAATGGACGACGAGCTCGGCCGCCTCGCGGCTGGCTACCTCGCCGACGTCATCGCCGTCCCCGGCGACCCGTCCGAGGACATCACCACCACACAGGACGTCCTGTTCGTGATGAAGGAAGGTCGTATCTACAAACATGTCTGAGCAGCACGCACAGCACGTCGCCGTCGTGACCGGCGGCGCCTCGGGGATGGGTCGCTCGATCTGCGAGCAGCTCGCGGCGCGCGGGCACCGCGTCGCGGTGCTCGACATCAACGGTGACGCGGCGCAGGCCGTTGCCGACGAACTCCGCTCCGCCGGTGCCGACGCGCTGGCGTGCCGGGTCGACGTGGCAGACCGGCCGTCTGTCGATGACGCGTTGGGGAAGGTGCGCAGCGAACTCGGGCCCGTGGCGATCCTGGTAACCAGCGCAGGCGTGACGGCGTTCGAGCCCTTCACCGAGATCACCCTCGAGTCCTGGCGCCGCGTCCTCGACGTCAACCTGACCGGTACGTTCCACTGTGTCCAAGCGGCGATCCCCGACATGGTTGATGCCCGATGGGGTCGGATCGTGACGATCTCGTCGTCGAGCGCCCAGCGCGGCACGCCCGGGATGACGCACTACGCGGCGTCGAAGGGCGGCGTCATCACTCTGACGAAGTCGCTGGCCCGCGAGTTCGCACCATACGGGATCACCGTCAACACCATCCCGCCGTCCGCCATCGACACACCGATGGCGCGCCAGTCCCAGTCCGTCGGCAACCTGCCCAGCCGCGAGGTCATGGCCCAGGCCATTCCCCTGGGCCGCCTGGGTACAGGCGATGACATCGCTGCCGCCTGCGTGTTTCTCTGCTCTGAGGGGGCGGGTTACATCACCGGGCAGGTCCTCGGCGTCAACGGGGGGTCGGTCATATGACCCACCCGGCCCTGCTTCCGCACGACCAGTAGGGCGACGAAGCACGGGCCGTGTTCCCGATCCTTCGGTTCCAGGACCGGGCGGTTCACCTGCCGTCGCAGCACCGCCACCTGATGTCGCAGGACGAGGAGCTCCACGTCTTTCGCGGTGTCGCCACGCACGCGGAGCAACATCAGTCCGAGAGCGTTGCGTGTCAGGGCGTAGAGCAGCGACCACACCATGACCATCCAGCCTGCCCGAGGTGGGCCCTGTCCGGCGGGCAAACGCGCAGGTCACCGCTCGAATCGGGGTTCTGGAGCCCCACAGGGTTCTTCAGCCGGCGGCGCGGCGGGTCCGGCGGCGTCGGCCCAGCGCGCGGCCCGCGGCGGTGAGGCCGAGACCGACGGCGAGTGACGCGATGTTGAGAAGCCAGTAGAGCGGGTTGATGTCCTCGGGTGTGTCCGCGGCAACAACGATTGTCTGGATGACGAGGATGATCGCGAACACGATGGCGGTGATCAGGTAGGCGGTGCGGCGCCCGGAAATGTAGACGCCGAGCGGAACGGGCAGCAGTAGCATCGCGAACTGAACCATGACAGATCTCCTTTACGGGGTACATAGGAAACACAGGAAACGCGAGATCGCGGCAACCGAATAGAAGGCGTCGACGGCGCGCGACAAGAACGGCCTGGGTGTCGTAGCCGATCAGGATGGGATGAAGAGAAACGGGGGCATGGTCTTTCCGGGCACGCCACAGGTGTTTCTGAACCGTTTCAGATGGGATACGAGTTTCGGTACCGCCGGGCGACCAGGAACAGGGATCGAGTGATGCTTACGTGCTATGTCGATGCGGGCGTGGTGAGACGGGCGACCAGTTCGGGGGCGCCGTCACCGGAGACCTGCGGCAGGGCCGCCTGGCGGCCGGTGAGCAACAGGACGATCGCCTGGATCGGAGCCTGAACCTCGGGTCCGGTGCCGACGGACCACGACGTGTCCGTGGCGGTCAGGCGGAAACCGGCGATTTCTCGTCTCGCGGGAAAAGGTGGCGGCCATCGCATGGACCATGCGCGGCTGGCGGCGACGGCCGCGGCCTGGACAGGCATCTCGTGCTGGTGGCCCAGCGGTATGGCGATGTCCTGCCCGTGGACGAGGATGTCGATGAGCGTCTCCAGGTAGGTGACCCCGAAGTTGTGCCGCCGCGAGCCGACCGTGCCGCGGATCCCGGCGACGATCCGCGTCGTCGGTACCGTCGCCGCGCGCCGGCGGGCCGCATCGTGGATCGCCCGGTCGAGACTGCCGCGCGCTCGGAGGATCATCCTGACCGCTTCCCCCGGGCCGAGCTGCTGAAGGGTCAGGTGGGCGGCGACATCGCGCACCGTCCAGGCGTCGCAGAGCGAGGGCCGACTCCACTCGTCATCGGACAGCCGCTCCAGCAGGTCAGCGATGCTCTGCCGCTGGGCGTCGATCGCCCGCCACACCATCTCGCGGTCGATGGCGCCGCCGCGGTCTGGTTGCACTTCGGTCATTCCGTCCCCTCTGGGTTCCGCGGGCGGATAAGGCTCGACACGAGCGCGGTGATCTGCCGGGTCGGGTCGAACGCCGGATCGGGCATGGCCAGCTGATGCAGGACGATGCCGGTGAAGTGGTTCATGATGACGGGGGTGTCACGCTCGGGGTCAGTGGATCCGGCGGCCCGAACCCAGTTGGTGAACCACGTGTTCACGCGCCCGCCGCCGGCGGCCAGCTGGGTCCGAAGCGGTGGGTGGATAGCCGCTTCACCGAGGATCGCGTACCGGGCCAGGGTCAGCGTCCGCTGCGGACCTGTGCTGTCGACGGCGAATCTGACGATGACCTGAGCCAGTTCCTCGGGCGTGGTCGGGCACACCTCGGCGGCGATAGCGTCCCAGTTCTCCCTCTCCCGCTCGACGAACCGGTCCACGACCGCACCGAGGAGGGCGCCCCGGGTCCGGAAGTAGTTGGACGTCGAACCCGCTGGCAGCTGCGCGGCGACATCGACGCCACGGTGCGTGAGACCGCGGACACCTGACTCGCCGACCACGCGGATCGCGGTGTCAAGAAGGTCATCGCGGCGACTGGGCATGACGGGACACTACATCAGTAGTGGGTACTACTACAAGTGTTGTACTCCGCTCTCGTGGCCGACGAGGCCAGGTGCGTGCCAGTGGGGTGTCAGAACTCGGCCACCGGCGTTGATCTGGTCTTTTAGGCGGCTCGTTCGTATTCGTTGATCAGGCCACCGAGGACAGGCCGGCGCTTGATCCGTGCCGTCGTGACGTCGGTGATCGGGTGGTCGGGTGGTCGGGCCGGGGTGGTTGAAGGCGGAGCGCGCGGTGCGGGCGTCGTCCGTTGTAGTGCCGTGCGTACTCGGCCAGGACGGTGCGCAGGTGCCGCTCACCGACGATCAGCATCCGGTCGGTGACCTCGGTCCGGACGGTTCGTACGAACCGTTCCGCGTAGGCGTTCGCCTGCGGCGTTCGGGGTGGGATCTTGATCGTGGTGATGCCGGCGTCGGCGAGGACCGCGTCGAACGACGCGGTGAACTGTCCGGCCCGGTCACGGACCAGGAACTGGAAGTCGGCCGCCCGGTCACCGAGGTCCATGAGGAGGTTCCGGGCTTGTTGGGCGGTCCACGGTCCGTCGGGGTGGGCGGTGACCCCGAGGATGTGGACGGTGCGGGAGCCGACCTCGATGATGAAGAAGCAGTACAGACGCCGCAGCGTCACCGCGCAGTCCACATGGAAGAAGTCCACGGCCAGCATCGTCGACGCCTGCGTGCGCAGGAACTGCCGCCATGTCGTGTCGGTCTGCCGTTGCGGAGCCGGGGGCAGCCCCAGGGACGTCAGGACCCGGCGGATCGTGGAGGCACTCACCCGGTGACCGAGCTTGAGCAGCTCGCCCCGGATCCGCTGGTAGCCCCACGTCGTGTTCTCGGTCGCGAGCCGCTTGATGAGGGTCACGATCTCCGTGCCGACCGGTGGCCGACCCATCCGCTGTGGATGGGTCCATTTCCGTACGATCAGACGGCGGTGCCACCGTAGGACGGTGCCGGGAGTGACCAGCCGGTGCGCTCGCAGTGCCTTGGGGAGAAGTCGGATCAGGGCGGCGAGCACCGCCCGGTCCGCCCAGTCCCACCGGGGCTTGGGCTGGGTACGGCGCAGCACCGCAACCTCATGCCGCAGCACCAGCAACTCGATGTCCTTCGACGCCGACGAACGACCGAGGAGAACCAGCCAGCCACACACCCGCACGAAGATCAGATAGAGCAGGCGTACGAACATGGCTGACCATCATGCCGGCCGCCGCACCGTCGCATCACCCCAGCTCACGGGCCCAAGCCGACTTCTGGCACCCCACAGGGTCGGTGGAATCCGGGTCGGTCCCGAACCGCCGCAGATGCTCGTGCATCCCGCATCGCTCCCGTTCCTGGCTGGCCGTCACCTTCCCAGCACACCCGCCGTGCTGACACCGACGACACGAACAGCCACCGTCACACAGTGAACTCACTATCAACCAGAGGAAAATGACCCACCCGCACCTAGAAATCTCGCCTGGTTGTCGGGCGACGGCCGTGCCGGTCAGCGCCGATCCGAGACCCTCACGAGCCTGCGAGTGCCAGCCAGAGACTTGGGATACCGGCCCTGTGGGTGCCCGAAACTCGTCCGTGAGCCATGAGCAGGGATTTTGGCTCACTCGCCGATCCTGTGGGGTGCCAGAAGTCGGCCTGAGCCTGTGACCTGGGGCGATGCGCCGGCGCGGGGCCGGCCGCATGATGGTCAACTATGTCCGTACGCCTGCTGTACCTGATCCTCGTTCGGGTCTGTAGCTGGCTGGTTCTCCTCGGCCGCTCGTCGGCGTCGAAGAACATCGAGTTGCTGGTGTTGCGGCATGAGGTCGCGGTGCTGCGTCGTACCCAGCCCAAGCCCCGGTGGGACTGGGCGGACCGGGCGGTCCTCGCCGCCCTGATCCGACTCCTGCCCAGGGCGCTGCGAACGCACCGGCGGTCACGCCCGGCACCGTCCTGCGGTGGCACCGCCGCCTGATCACACAGAAATGGACCCTGTGGGGCTCCAGAACCCCGATTTGGGCGGTGACCTGCGTGTTTGCCTGCGAGACGGGGTCTGTGTCGGGCAGGCTGGGTGGTCATGGTGTGGTCGCTGCTCTACGCCCTGACACGCAACACTCTCGGGCTGATGCTGCTCCGGATGCGTGGGGACACCTCGAAGGAGGCGGAGCTCCTTGTCCTGCGACACCAGGTGGCGGTGCTGCGCCGGC
>NZ_SJXI01000111.1:0-23857 GCF_004337455.1 Parafrankia sp. BMG5.11
CACACGTTAATCTTCAGTAACGACTCGGGACACTATGAGGGCGCGGCCCGGCATCTCACCCTCGACGGCGCCGGTCTAGCGGCAAAGCGGCCGTGGCCGAGGCACTCTGGCACGTACCGGGCGGGTTGATCTTCTCCAAGCAGCCACAGGGACCAAGACCTGCGATCTCTAGCTGGCGACCTTGCGAAACCGGCGGCGGACGGTCACGAAAACCTCAAAAAGCGACGTACTGCCGCATCGACGCAGATCAGACGGCCGCACCGTAGTCGTTCCCGTCGCACCGGAACTTCGATGTGCAGCTCGAAAGCGGACGGTCAGCTAACAGCATCCGGGCAGGCCAGACCCGATCCGGCCTTGACCGTCCGCCGCTTTAGCATCACGGTCGTTGCTACACCCGTTACTACATAACGATCTTCAAACGGCTCTAATTGATCTCAACGGAGAGGTAAAAGCCCAGGTCAGGGATGGTGGGCAGGGGCGGGGTCGAACCGCCGACCTTCCGCTTTTCAGGCGGACGATCGGGCGCTCGGGCGCAGATCGACCCCCTACCCGCCGATTCGTCCGCGACAGAACAGAATGGTCGCGATCATGATGGTTCGCATGCCTTGAGGAGGTCCGCCTGTGTCCGCGATGGTGGGGAAGCGGCTGCGGCGGTGGCTGCACCGCGCCGCCGTCACCGCCAAGGATGTCGGCGAACGTGATCACCTTCCAGGGCTTGCGACGGTCGGGCGGGTTCCTGCCGCGGCCGGTGGCACCGACCCGGGCGTCAGCCCGACGGAGTTCGCGGGCGCGCTGCTGATCGTGGCCCGCGACGGCGACCCGGCCCTGCGCCAGGCGGTCCTGGACGGGCTGGGCACGGCCGCGGCGCCGTGGTGGCTGGCGGTGGACAAGGCGTTGCGGCAGCGATGGTGGTCCACGTCGCACTGGTCGCGGCGCCTCGCGGCGGACCTGGCCGACGGCGAGGTGGACGAGCTGCACCTGGTGGTGGCGGGGTGCCACCACAACGGGCGGATCCGCGAGGCGGCAGCCGTCCGCCTGGCGGACCGGACACACCCGGCCGCGGCCGCGGTACTCGCGCTTCGCGCCTGCGACTGGGTGGCCGAGGTTCGGCACCAGGCGCGGACGGCCATCGAGGGCTGGCCGCCGGTGCCGGACGGGCCGGTGCTGACCACGCTGGCGGAGCTGGCGTTCGCGTTACGCGGACGGCGAGAGGGCGCCTGGCTCGCGCAGCGCGTCGATCAGATCCTGCGGGACCTGCCGGCGCGGCAACTCCAGCCGCTGCTGTCTGCGCGGGATCGCGCGACCCGGCGGGCCGCCTACCGGGCGGCGATCGCCGCTGACCAGCTGAACCTGGACCAGCTGACAACGGCGGCGGTCAGCGACGGCGACCTGCCGATCCGGACGATGTGCGCCCAGGCCGCGGTGCGGGCCGCGGCCGACCCGGCGCGGCTGCACGCGATGCTGGCCAGCCGCACCGCCCAGGTCCGCACCGCGGCACTTGAGGCACTGATCGCGCACGGTGACCCGGACGTGGCCGAGGCGGCGCTCCCCGACCGGCATCCACTCGTGCGCGCAACCGCCCAGGCGACGCTGCGCCGTGCCGGTTCGGACCCGGCCGAGCGCTACCGCCGGCTCGCCGCAGCCCAGGCTCCGGAGCCTGGGACGATCGCGGGGCTCGGGGAGACCGGCACGGCGGACGACGCCGACACCGTCGCCCGGTGGCTGTCGCATCCGCGTGCCCGCGGCCGGGTGGAGGCGATCCGGGCGCTGCGTCGCCTCGGCGTCACGCGTCCGGCCGAGCTGGTGCCGATGCTGCGCGACGACTCCGCCGCGGTCACCCGCCAGGCGGTGGCGACTCTGCGCCGCGAGCCCGGCGCCGTTGAGCGGCCGGCGCTGGAGGCACTGCTCGCCGCGGGCAACGCCCCGCATGTGCGGTTCGCCGGCTACCGGCTGCTGACCACCGGGGACGACGCCTGGCAGCGGATGGCCGTCAACCTGCGCCTGCTCGACGACGCCGACGAACGGCTGCGGGCCAGCGCACAGGCCGACCTGACAGCGTGGCTCGACAACGAAGCCGCCACCACGTACCACGCGCCAAGCCGCGACCGCGCCGCCGAGCTTGACAGCCTGATCGAACGCACCCGCCCGGTCCTCGGCAAGCACAGGGCCCGACTGCTGCGGTTCCACGCTGGTCTCGAAACCGCCGGCTGACGAGCCTCAGGCGGTGCCTGGCGCTCGACGACGTCCTTCAGGAGGTCGGCCCCGGACGGCATGGTGTTCCACGGAACACCATGATCAGCAATGCTCGGCGAGCTGCTCGATGATGTGCGCCGTGCACCTGGTGATCCGCGGCATGACGAAGATCGGGGTGAAGGTCGGGATGCCGAATCCCCTCAGGTGGTAGGTGGGGCCGGTCGGGAAGTCGAGATTGGGAGCGAGTTCGTCTCCGGATTCACCGTCGAGACGGAGGTCGTGTCGACGACGACTCCAGCCAGAGCTTTGCGCACCGAGGATCCGACGGTGGCCATGGCGGACGTCCTTCCAGGGAGAAGACCGGAAAGTCCGGGGAGAACCGGAATGTTCAGAGCCGGAAGTTGAAGGTGTCGGTGTCGAAGGTGTTGTAGGCGGGGTAGTCGAGGAGCTCGTAGAGGCGGGAGCGGGTCTGCATCCGGTCGACGAGACCGGCCTGTGTGCCGTCCGCCAGGAGCTGGCGCAGCCCGTCCTCGACGGCGCCCATCGCGAGGCGCAGCAGGGTGACCGGGTAGATGACGAGGTTCACGCCGGCGGATTCCAGCGCCGCGGTGGTGAGAAGCTCGCTTTTCCCGAACTCGGTCATGTTCGCCAGGATCGGCACGTCGACCGCGCTGCGCATCGCCTCGAACTCGGCGAGGTCGGCCATCGCCTCCGGGAAGATCATGTCCGCGCCGGCGTCGGCGTAGGCGCGGGCGCGCTCGGTGGCGGCGTCCAGGCCCTCGCCGGCGCGGGCGTCGGTGCGGGCGCAGATGACGAAGTCGTCGTCACGGCGGGCGGTGACCGCGGCGTGGATCCGGCGGACCATCTCCTCGGTGCTCACCACGGACTTGCCGTCGAGATGACCGCACCGCTTCGGGTTGACCTGGTCCTCGAGGTGGCAGCCGGCGAGCCCGGCGTCCTCGAGGATCTGGACGGTGCGGGCGACGTTCATCGGCTCGCCGAAGCCGGTGTCGGCGTCCACGAGGGCCGGCAGGTCGGTGACCCGGGCGATCTGTCCGGCCCGCCCGGCGACCTCGGTCAACGTGGTCAGGCCGATGTCGGGCAGGGCGAGATCGGCGGAGAGCACCGCGCCGGAGACGTAGACGCCGTCGAAGCCGAGCTCGGTGATGAGAACAGCGGTCAGCGGGTTGAACGCGCCGGGGAAACGCAGCAGGCGACCGGAACGCAGCGCCTCCCGGAACGCGGCGCGACGGGAATGGGCCGGCTTCTTCGCGTGCAGCACTGCGGGTTCCTTTCCGAAATCCGGGCGGTCAGAAGATCCCCTGGGTGCCCCCGGTGGTGAGTGCGGGCTCGGGAGTGAGGGTGAGGCCGGCGAGTTCGCCCGGGGTCAGTTCGGGCAGGCGGGCGGCGGTGTCGAGGAACCTGTCCTGCTCGGGGCCGGGGATGACGCCCTCGGCGAGCCGGCGGAACTTGCCGACGTACTCGTCCCGGGCAAACGGACGGGCGCCGAGCGGATGCGCGTCGGCGACGGCGATCTCGTCGGTGAGCACGGTGTCGTCGTCGAGCTCGACGACGACCCGTCCCCCGAACGCCTTCTCGCCGGGGTCGGTGGCGTGGTAGCGCCGCGTCCACTCCTTGTCCTCCAGCGTGGTGATCTTCCGCCAGAGGGCGACGGTGTCCGGCCGCGCCGCCCGCTCGGGGGCGTAGGAGCGCTCGTGGTGCCAGTCGCCGTCCTGCAACGCGACCGCGAAGATGTAGGGAATCGAGTGGTCGAGGGTCTCCCTGCTGGCCTTCGGGTCGTACTTCTGCGGGTCGTTCGCCCCGGAGCCGATCACGTGGTGGGTGTGATGGCTGGTGTGGATCACGATGGAGCGGACTCGGGCGAAGTCCCCGATCCGCGGGCCGAGGCGGCGGGCCAGGTCGATCAGCGCCTGGCTCTGGTACTCGGCGGAGTGCTCCTTGGTGTAGGTCTCGAGGATTCCCCGCTTGGCCTCCCCGACCGCGGGCAGCGAGACGACGTACTGCCCGCCGGGCCCGTCGAGCAGCCAGGCGATGAACCCGTCCTCACCCTCGTAGGCCGGTGACGGCGCGCCCTCACCGCGCATGGCCCGGTCCACCGCCTCGACGGCGAGCTTGCCGGCGAACGCCGGTGCGTACGCCTTCCAGCTCGAGATCTCGCCCTTGCGCGACTGCCGGGTCGTTGTGGTCGTGTGCAGGGCCTGCTGGACGGCCTGGTGGACGGTCTCGGTCGGCAGACCGAGCAGGGCGCCGATGCCGGCGGCGGCGGACGGGCCGAGGTGCGCGATGTGGTCGATCCTGTGCCGGTGCAGGCAGATCCCGCGGACGAGAGCGACCTGGATCTCGTAGCCGGTGGCGATCCCGCGCAGCAGGGCGGCGCCGTCCAGCCCCAGGTGCTGGGCGACGGCCAGCACCGGCGGGATGTTGTCCCCGGGGTGGGAGTAGTCCGCCGCCAGGTAGGTGTCGTGGAAGTCCAGCTCGCGCACGGCGACGCCGTTGGCCCAGGCTGCCCACTCCGGGGAGACGCGGACGCCGGCCGGCGTGCCGAACACGGTAGCGCCGTCACGCCCGGCGGCGGGGATGTGCCGCAGCGCCTGGTCGCGGGCGGCGGCCACCGGCTTTCGGGTCAGCGACGCGGCGGCCACCCCGGCGTTGTCGATGACCCGGTTGATCACCATGTCGGTCACGTCGTCGGTGACCTCGACCGGGTCGGTGGCGACCGCGGCGATCTTCCAGGCGAGCTGGTCCTCGCGGGCCAGCCGCTCGGCGCTCCGGTACACGCGGACCTTGTGGTCGATCATGCGTTCGCTCCTTCTTCCGAGGTGTCCGCCGAACCGGGTTGGAGAGGTTCCTGCCTAACAGGCCCACGTCGACCATGCGCAGCCGACACGGCTACCCGCTGGTGCCCGATGGACGGGTGTCGGTGTGCTCGAAGCCGGTGCCGGCCTACCGCCACCGAGCGCTCCCGCCCGACCACACTGCTCCGATCCGGTTGACCTCGCCGCGCACCAAGCGTCTAATGGCGAGAACCTGATATATCAACTGCGAGAGGGGCATCCGTGTCGCCAAGGCGCGAGGACCAGCTCACCCTGGTCGCGTTCATGCAGGCTTCGAACGTGTCGGTGTACTCGGGGTCGTGGCGGTACCCGAGCTCGGCGCACGACTTCCTCGACCTCCGCTACTACCAGCGGATAGCGCGGGTGCTCGAGGAGGGCACGTTCGACCTGATGTTCTTCGACGACCGCCTGGCGATGCCGTCGATCTACAACGCGTCTCCCGCCGACGCCGTCCGCTACGGCGCCCGCCCGGTCAAGCTCGATCTGACCGCGGTGCTGGGCGCCGCCGCGGCCGCGACGTCGCACCTGGGCCTCGGGGCGACCTACTCCACGACGTACTACCCGCCGTTCCACGTCGCGCGGACCTTCGCGACGCTGGACCACCTCAGCGGCGGGCGGGCGGCCTGGAACGTCGTCACCTCGGTGAACGACTCCGAGGCCCGCAACTTCGGGGTCGACCAACACCTCGGTCACGACGAGCGCTACGACCGCGCCGAGGAGTTCATCGACGTCGTCACCCGGCTCTGGGACTCCTGGGAGGACGACGCCCTGGTGATGGACCGCGAGTCCGGCGTCTTCGCCGACCCGGGCAAGGTCCACGAACTCGACCACCACGGCAAGTACTTCCACGTGCAGGGACCACTCACCGTCCCACGCCCGCCGCAGGGCCGGCTGCCCATCATCCAGGCCGGCCAGTCGGGCCGCGGCCAGCAGTTCGCCGCCAGGTGGGCCGACCTGATCTTCACCGCCGACCCGAGCCAGAGCGTCGCCGCCGAGCACTACCGCAGCCAGAAGGAACTCGTCACAGCCGAGGGCCGGTCCGCCGACGCCGTCCGGATGCTCCCGATGGCGTACGCCATCGTCGGCGAGACCGAGACGATCGCCAGGGAGAAGGAGAACATCTTCCGCGACGAGCTCGTCCACCCGATGGCGTCGCTGACGCTGCTCTCCGAGCTCACCAACCACGACTTCTCGGGTTACTCACTCGACGACGAGATCACCGACGAGCTCATCAACTCCGTCTCCGGCATCCGCGGCCTCGTCCAGGGCGTGAAGAAGCACCTCGGCGGCGGCAGGATGACGCTGCGGACGCTGGCGAACCACCGCGCCACCCTGCTGCAGGGCCCGCGCTTCGTCGGCACCGGCGCACAGATCGCAGACCAGATGCAGGACTGGTTCGAGACCTACTCCTGCGACGGTTTCGTCCTCGCGGCCACCCACTTCCCCGGCGCGTTCGAGGACTTCGTCCGGCTGGTGGTGCCCGAGCTGCGCCGCCGCGGGCTGTTCCGCTCCCGCTACACCGGCTCGACCCTGCGCGAGAACCTGGGCCTGGCACGGCCCGCCAGCAGCTTCACCGCGCCGGTCAGCAGCGACGTCCGGCCCTGAACGGACCGGCCGCGTGGAAGCGGGTCCCCAAGATCCCAGGCCGGATCTGATGTGCGGCGAGGGCCGCGATCGCCCGTCAGCCGCCGGCGCCGGCGCCCGCCGCTGGACCGGCGGCTGTCGATCCGGCCCCGGCCGGCCCGGGGCCGAACACCCGGGCGACGAGGAGCCGGCCGGCGCTGACCACATGCTCCTCCGACACCCGGCGCGCGCGGGCACCGTTGTGGGCGGCGATGGCGTCGACGATGTCGTCGTGCTCGCGCAGGGCGCAGCCCACCTGCTCCGGGACGAGGTCGAAGAACGACCACGGGATGATCCGCCCGGTCTGGCGGATGAGCGCGATCAGACGCACCGAGTCGCTGGCCTGGTTGACGGCCCGGTGGAACAGGAAGTTCGCCGTCCGCAGGTCGCCGCCGGTCTCGACCGCCGATCGGACGTCGGCCGCCAGGCGCCGGAGCTCGGCCAGGTGGGCTTCGGAGATCCGTTCCGCGGCCCAGGCCGCGGCCGCGCCGGAGAGCATGGCGATGAGGGCGAAGTTGTCCTCGACGTCACGCTGGCGCAGGCCGATCACCGTCACCCCGCTGCGGGGGGCGACGCGGACCAGGCCCTCGAACTGGAGCGCCAGGCACGCCTCGCGGACGGGGGTGCGGCTCGTGCCCAGCCACGCGGCGGTCTCGTCCAGGTCGATGCGGGCCCCCGGGCCGAGGCGGCCACTCATGATCTCGTCGCGGAGCACGTCGGCCACTCTGTCCCGGGCGGTGGCGCCCAGCCGGAGCCGGCGGGGCCGGCCCTGCCCGGCGTCGGCTACCGCCGCCGGGCCCGCTCCAGCCCCCGCCCATTCATCCGAGCCGGGCATACCGTCGCGCGGGCCGAGGTATCCGGGCGTCGCCACGCCGACCAGCGTATATCAGAAGAGCAGAACAGCCGCGCCGTCAAGTGGCTCAGGTGGCGTCCCCGAGCAGGTGGAACCGGCGGCGGAAGTAGACGGCGGGACGGTCCTCGCCGACCTGGGTCCGCTCGACCCGGCCGAGCAGGATCGAGTGGTCACCCGCCGGTTGGATCGCGTGGGCGGCACAGTCCAGCGTCACGCACGCCCGGTCGAGCACGGGGAGGCCGCGTTCGTCGGGGCGGAAGCCCGCGTCCGCGAACTTGTCCGCGCCGCGCGTCGCGAACCGCACCGCGAGGTCGGCGTGTTCCGGGGGCATCACGTGCACGATGAACCGCCGCGCCGCCTCGAACGCGGGGTGGCACTGGGCGGACGTCGCGAGACAGACAAGGACGAGCGGCGGATTCATGGACACCGAGCAGAACGAGCTCGCCGTGAAGCCCCACCACCGACCGGTGTCGTCGGCGGTCGTCACGATCGTGACGCCGCTGGGAAACGAGGCCATCGCGTCGCGGAACCGACGGTCGTCGTCGGACGCCGCGGACGCGGTCTCGCGCGCGCTGGTCGTGGCTGTGTCCGGCCGCCGGCCCATCCTGGTCCACCTCTCGGTCAGTGATGCGCCTGCGGCCACCGCCCCACCGAAGACACCCGGTAAAGGGGCGTGGCGTGCCGGGCGGATGACGTCCTTCCAGCTCAACTCTGACACTTTGATATATCAGGTGTCAAGGCGGGACTCGACTGTTCCGTCGACCGAACCGGGTGGCGGGCCCGACAATGCGAGGGTGCTGACTGCATTGCGTCAAGGCCGGGCCGTGGTCCGGATGTCGGGCGCCGCGCTCGCGGGCGATGATCTGGCGGGCGCGGTGGGCGCCGCCGCCGAACGGGTGCGGGGGCTGCGCCGGATCGCGGTGGTGGCCACCCCGACCCTGGAAACCGTTGTCGCGATCGCCGGGGCGGTGGAGGCCGGCGTCACCGTGGTCACGGTCAACCCGCAGGCCGGCGCCGCCGAACGGGCGTACGTCCTGGCCGACAGCGAACCCGACCTGCTGCTCGACGACGTGGATCTCACCGCACGCGGCGCGCTGCCGACCGAGCCGGCTGATGACGACGCACCCGCACTGGTGATCTACACCTCCGGGACCACCGGGCCCCCGAAGGGCGCGGTGATCCCGCGCCGCGCGGTCACGTCCAACATCGACGCGCTGGCCGACACATGGGCCTGGTCACCGGCCGACGTGCTCGGGCACGCGCTGCCACTGTTCCACGTACACGGCCTCGTGCTCGGGACGCTGGGCCCGCTGCGGATCGGGTCCGCGCTGCACCACGCGGCGCGGTTCGCGCCGGTGCCGGGCGGGACGCTGTACTTCGCCGTGCCGACCATGTGGTCCCGGGTGCCCGAGCCGGAGGCGTTCGCGTCCGCCCGGCTGCTCGTGTCGGGCTCGGCGGCGCTACCCGTCCCGGTGTTCGACCGGTTCGCCGCGCTGGCCGGTCACCGGGTCGCGGAGCGTTACGGGCTCACCGAGACCCTCATCAACACCGCCGCGCGGGCCGACGGTGACCGCCGCCCAGGCCTGGTGGGTGCGCCGCTGGGCGGCGTCGAGGTCCGGGTCACCGGTGACGAGGAGTTCGGACCGGTCGAGGTACGCGGCCCGAACGTGTTCACCGGCTACCTGGGCAACCCGGCCGCCACCGCCGCGGCGCTGACCTCCGACGGCTGGTTCTCGACCGGAGACCTCGGCGTCTTCGAGCCGGACGGGCAGCTGCGCATCGTCGGACGGCAGAGCACCGACCTCATCAAGTCCGGTGGCTACAAGATCGGAGCCGGCGAGATCGAGAACGCGCTGCTGGCCCACCCGTCCGTCGCCGAGGCCGCGGTCATCGGCGTGCCCGACGACGACCTCGGCCAGCGCATCGTCGCGGTCGTCGTCGCGCACGAGACGATCGACGCCACGACGCTGATCGACCACGTCGCCACCGCCCTGGCACCCCACAAGCGCCCGCGCGAGATCCGGTTCGCCACCGAACTGCCACGCAACCAGATGGGCAAGGTACAGAAGAAGAAACTGCTCACCTGAGCACCGCGGAGGGCTGCCCGGCGGCTCAGGACAGCAGCTGGCGGATGTCGTTGGCGTCCAGGGTCGCGTCGACGAACTCGCCGTCGTCCATGACGCTGGTGAACAGTTCGGCCTTACGTGCCTGCAGTGCCATCACCTTCTCCTCGATCGTGTCCTTGGCCACGAGTCGATAGGCCATGACGTTGCGTGTCTGACCTATGCGATGTGTTCGGTCCACGGCCTGTGCCTCGGTGGCGGGGTTCCACCACGGGTCGAGCAGAAAACAGTAGTCCGCCTCGGTCAGGTTCAGGCCGTATCCGCCCGCCTTGAGACTGATCAGGAAGACCGGCGCCGCCCCTTCCTTGAACCGGCGCACGACCGCCGAACGGTTGCGGGTGGTGCCGTCGAGATAGCAGTACTCGATGCCGGCCACAGCAAGGGAATCGCGCACCCTGCCGAGGAACCGGGTGAACTGGCTGAAGACGAGCGCGCGGTGCCCACCGTCGACGACGTCCCGCAGCTGCTCGAGCAGAATGTCGATCTTGGCGCTGGGAAGATCGTCATACGTGTCATCGACCAGCCCGGCGTGAAGACTGAGCTGCCGCAGTGTCGTGAGCGACCGCAGGATCGTGAAACGGTTACGGTTCATGTCGTCGATCAGGCCCAGGACCTTCTGCCGTTCGCGCTGCAGCCGGGTCTGGTAGACCTTGCGGTGGCGGGGATGCAGCTCGATCTCGAGGACCTGCTCCTGCTTGACTGGGAGCTCGGGTGCGACCTGTTCCTTGGTACGGCGCAGAATCAGCGGCCTGATTCTGCGCCGCAGTTGCGCCAGGCGCTCGGTGTTACCCTGCTTCTCGATCGGGCGGGCGTAATAGTCCTGGAACCGTGACCGGTTCGGGAACAGCCCCGGAGCAGTGATCGACAGCAGCGACCACAACTCCATCACGTTGTTCTCCAACGGTGTTCCCGTGACCGCCAGCTTGAACGGCGCAGGCAACAGTCTCGCGCACTGGTACGCCTTCGACTGACTGTTCTTGACGATCTGCGCCTCGTCGAGGATCAGCCCGGCCCAGGTGGCGCCGGAATACGCCTCCTCGTCGAGCCGGAAGAGGGTGTACGACGTCACGACCACATTGGCGGCGTCCATGACCTCATCGAGGGTCTGGCCCCGGCGCCGCAGTGTGTCGGTGACGGCGGTGACCCGCAGCGCGGGTGCGAACCGAGCCGCCTCGGCGACCCAGTTCGACACGACGCTCGTCGGCGCGACGATGAGGAACGGTGCGAGCGCCGGGTCGGCCTGGCGGGCATGGCAGATCAGCGCGAGCGACTGCAGGGTCTTCCCCAGGCCCATGTCGTCCGCGAGGATCCCTCCGAGTTGGCAGTCCCACAGGAAGCTCAACCACTGGTAGCCGTCAGACTGGTAGGGCCGCAGGCTGGCCTGCAACATGCCCGGTGACTCCTTCGCACCGGCCGAACCGAGGTCCAGCAGGCCCGCCACCTGGCGGCGCCACGCCGCGGCCTGGCGGACGACCACGCCGAGGCCGGCCAGTTCCTCCCACAGCCCGGCCTGGAAGCGGCTGATACGCAGCGGCCCACCCGGGGCGTCCTGCAGCGCCCGGGCCTCCTCGATCAGCTGGCGCAGCACCCGCAGTTCCGGTTTGTCCAGGCTGAAATACGCCCCGTCGTCGAGCAGGAGGTGCGATTCACCCCGGCTGAGCGCGAGAAAGACCATCGAGAACGGGACCTGGCGCCCGTCCAGGGTGATGGCGAGCCCCAGATCGAACCAGTCGGGTTCGTTCGGCACGTCGTCGGTCGAAACCTCGATGCGCAGCAAATCCCCGACCTCGCGGTAGGCGGCGGGACGCCCACCGACCTCGACGGCGATCCCGTCCCGGGCGGCCAGTAGCGGCAACAGCTCCGTCGTGAACCGCATCGTCTCGACCCCGCTGAGACGGACGGAGGAGACCGGCACGCCCGCCTCGCCGCACGACAGCAGCCGGGCGGCGTCGAGCGGCAGGTCCAGACCCGTCAGGATCTCGGCCTCGCTGGTCCTGTCCCGGTACTCGGAACCCGTCCCGTCGCCGTGCAGCGGTGCCCGCAGCCGCGTGTCTCCGACCGAGTAGTCCCATTCCCAGGTGATCTCGACGGTGTGGTCGGGGCCGCAGTCTGCCCGGGCGACGAGAACAGGCGGCGCGATCACCGGCGGTTCGAAGGAACCGTCGGAGGAGACGATCGTGGCCAACTGACGCAGGCCGGGGTAGAACTCGCGGACGAACCGCGACCGCTCGGCGGCCGGGACCTCCAGGCTCCGGTTCCCGACGGCCATCCGGACCAGTGCCGGCGGCACGAAGGCGGTCAACCGGGCCAGCCGGATGTGCCAGTCCGCATGCCGGTCCGTGGCCTGGATCTCCGCCCGGTCGATACCGACGACGCCGTGACCGCCGATGAACGCGAACGGTGCGACGGCCGCGTCCGAGCCGGCCACGCGCAGTACGGGTCGGACGGTGAGCGCCGCTGTCGCCGGATCGCAGGTGACGTCCAGACAAAGTTCCGCCGAACCGTACGGCTCGATGTTCCCGAGGCGTTTGCGTCCGTGCACCAGTTGGATACCGGCCGCGATGGCCTCGTCGAGCAGCGGCCACAGCCGCGGGCTCGTGAACGCGCCGAGGTCGATGTGCTTGTCGTCCCGGTGCGAGTAGTGGCGGTACAGCGAGTCCTCGTCCCCGGACCGGTAGACGGCGTACATCTCCCGCAGGACCCGCAGGTGCGCCACAAGATAGTCATCCCGCTGGTACGGCCCGTGAGGTGCGCTCAGCTTCGACCAGGCGGGCCCGCCGACCCAGCCGTTCTTCCCGGGTTTCACCACGCGCGCGAGGACACGCAGGGACGGCCCGCCGGACGTCGACCGGCCCACCACCGGCTCCGCGGACAGTGTCAGTTCGAGGGCAAGCGGCGTGGCACCCCGTGGTTCGCCATCAGCCGGCCGGTCACCGAGCAGGGCCGACAACGATGACGCCCAGGTCGCCGGCGCGGCGGCCGCGCGACGGCCCCGGCTGCCCGGTTCCGGGTCGCGTGCGGCGGTCTGCGCCGCCGTCAGCACGAGTGCCACGGCGTGTTTGCAGCTGACGCCCACCGGGCAGCTGCACTCGCCGTGGCTGAACCGCCAGGCACCCGAACGGGCCCGGCCGGTCAGGGAGACAGTGGTCAGGTACCGCTCGCCATGGCTACCTTCGACCCGGCCCTGGAGCACCTGGGCCACCGGCTCCCACGACATCTCGCTCACCGCGCCCTGGCGGGCGTACTGCGCGCCCCGCCGGTAGGTGACGTCACCCACAGCGGCCCGCAGATGATGGTCATCGACGCTGCGCAACGCCGCGGGAAGCATAAAGGAGAAGCTAACAGCCCCCGGTCGGGGATCTGCCGCCTCGTTCTGGCGGAGACCACGCTGATGTCCGGAGCGGGAAGTCACCCGAAGCGGTGCCCCGCCCGCCGGCCGACGGGCGGGGCACCAGGCTCAGCGCCAGCCGGCTGCGGGTGAGCCCGCGCACCGTCGCGCGGCGCGCGGCGCACCGGAGGACGGCTCGGCACCCGCCGTCACGTCAGCTCGCGGTGGGCAGGTCGAGCAGCCGGTCGGAGGTGAGAATGGTGCCGTCCAGCCGCAGCAGATAGCCGGCGGGCTTGGTGACGATGGTGCGGGTGGGGTCGGCGCCGGCGGCCGCGAGGAACTTGCGCAGCTGGGAGATGTAGACGTGGATGGCGGCCGCCGCCCGGCGGGGAGGCCGGTCTCCCCACAGCTCCATGACCAGGGTGTCCTTGGTCGTGATCCGGCCG
Source organism: Parafrankia sp. BMG5.11 (assembly GCF_004337455.1). Taxonomy (NCBI): domain Bacteria; kingdom Bacillati; phylum Actinomycetota; class Actinomycetes; order Frankiales; family Frankiaceae; genus Parafrankia; species Parafrankia sp. BMG5.11. The sequence continues at coordinate 13,422 of NZ_SJXI01000111.1, forward strand.
GCGCCGACGAGCAGCACGGCCAGGGTGGTCTCCATCTTCGGTGCGCTCAGCAGGTGACTCTCCCTGCTGTTCGACACACGCAGGGGCCCGAGCAGTTCGTATCGCATCAACACCTCGTGCAGGCAGCAGGAAACGAGTCCGGGAGGGGAGGTCTTCAATGTCCCGCGGCCACGCGGCGCGCACATCGGTGAAACCGCGTAGGTAAGGCGAGACGCCGGGATCAGGCGGGCGCGACGCCGAAGGCGCGCAGGAAGGTGTCGACACCAGCGCGGACGACCTCGTCGACCTCGCGGGGCCGCAGTGGCCGGGCGCCCGGGATGCTCCGCACCGGCAGCTCCTCGTAGACGAGCGAGATGAACTGGTTCGCCCCGCGCATCGGGTCGTCGATGCGCAGCAGACCCGCGTGGGCGAGCCTGGCGAGCCGCCCCGCCAGCACCTCCACGAACTGGTCGGCCCCGCTGGCGCGCACGGCGTCGTAGAGGTCGGGGAAGCGCAGTGCCTCCGCGTAGAGCAGCCGGCGCACCACCTCGGACCGCTCGTCGCAGTAGCAGTCGACGAGCCTCGTCGCGACGGCTTCCAGCCCGCCACGAAGGCCGCCGGCGTCCTGGGGGAAGCCCTCGAGCACCTCGAGCGCCTTCGCGTTGGACAGCGCCGCGGTCGTCGTCATGACGTACCGGAACAGGTTCTCCTTCGACCCCAGATGGTTGTAGATCGTCGGCTTCGCCACCCCCGCCTCGGTGGCGATCATGTCGATCGTCGCCTCGGTGTACCCGTGCCGGGAGAAGACGCGCAGCGCGGCCTCCACGATCGCGCGCCGTTTGTCCAGCCGGCCCCGATCTGACCGGCCCGGTTCCGGCCCGTCCCGTTCCGCCGGAGTTCCGGCCGCGCCGGTGGTCTCGCCCACACCCATGCCCGCATGCTACCGTCCGACCCATCATATTGAAACGAATAGTTCACTTTTACTTAAGATCTGTTTTAAGGAGGGTTCGATGGTAGGCACGGACACGGCGGAGGACAGCCCCCCTCGGCTTGATTCCGCCCTGCTGATCATCGTCGGGGTGATGGTGCTCGGCGGGATGATGTCCTACCTGGACGCGACGATCGTCAACGTCGGGATCAGCACGCTCGGCGCGGAGTTCGAGGCCTCGCTCGCCACGATCGAGTGGGTGACCACCGGCTACCTGCTGGCGGTCGCGCTCGCCATCCCGCTGGCCGGCTGGGCGATGGCGCGCTTCGGCTCGCGGCGGATGTGGCTGCTCGGCCTGTCGTTGTTCCTCGCCGGCTCGGCGCTGTGCGCGGTGGCCTGGAACGCGGAGAGCCTGATCGCCTTCCGGGTCCTGCAGGGGCTCGGCGGCGGCATGGTCGACCCGATCATGATGACCGTGGTGGCCGGCGCGGCCGGCCCGGCCCGCATCGGGCGGGTGATGGGCCTGATCTCGATCCCGATCACGATCGGGCCGGTACTCGGCCCGATCGTCGGCGGCGTGCTGCTGGAGAACTTCTCCTGGGAGTGGATGTTCCTGGTGAACATCCCGTTCGCCCTCACCGCGATCGTGCTCGCCGTCGTGGTGCTGCCCGCCGACCCGCCGCGGGACGGCACACCGGCGCCCCTCGACGCCCTCGGCGTGGCCCTGCTGTGCCCCGGTTTCGCCGCGGTGGTCTTCGCGCTCTCCCAGGCCGGGCGGGACGGCTTCGGCAGCGCCCAGGTCGTGATCGGTCTGGTCCTCGGTGCCGCGCTGTTCGCCGGCTACGCCGCGCACACCCTGCGCACCGCCGGCACCCCACTGCTCGACCTGCGGCTGTTCGCCAGCAAGGGCTTCAGCGCCAGCGTGACCATCATGTTCCTCGTCGGCGGCGGCCTGTTCGCGCTGCTGTTCCTGCTACCGCTCTACTACCAGCAGGTACACGACCACTCGGTGCTGGAGTCCGGCCTGCTGCTGGCCCCGCTGGGCGTCGGCGCCATGATCGGAATGCCGCTGGCCGGCAACCTCGCCGACCGCATCGGCGCCCGGCGGCTGGTGCCCACCGGCGCCCTGCTGGTCACGGCGGGGGCGCTGGTGTTCACCCAGTCCGGGGCGGGCACCTCCCAGGCCGTGCTGACTCCCGCCCAGCTCGTCATCGGTTTCGGGCTCGGGCTGGTCGGCGCGCCGACGATGGGCTCGGTCTACCGCACCGTCCCGATGACGTCGGTCGCCGGGGCGACAGGGGCGGTGTTCATCCTCAACCAGATCGGCGCGTCGTTGGGCGTGGCCGTCGTCGCCCTGATCCTGCAGGGCGGCGGGGCGCACGCGGCCCCGACACCCGACTCGTTCGGGAACGCCTTCTGGTGGCCGGTCGCCGCGGGCCTCGTGGTGTTCTCGGCCGGCTTCCTGCTGCCCGGCCGCCCGGCGCCGGCCCCCGAGGCGGCCCCGGCCGCCCCCGCGGAGCCGGTGCCCAACTCGGTCTGAGCCCGCCCCGCCCCACGCACGCACGCACGGCTCGTGCCGACCCGCCGACCGCCGACTCCGGCGGCGCGGCCCTCCCGGAGGATCCGATGACACGCCCCGCCGGCCCGCCCCTGTCCGCCCTCGACGTCGTGCCCGTCTTCGAAGGCGGCAGCGCCACCCAGGCACTGCGCGACACCGTCGCGCTCGCGCCCCGGGTGGAGGAACTCGGCTACCACCGGTACTGGGTAGCCGAGCACCACAACACCCCCAGTCTGGCCACCTCGACGCCGGCCGTGCTCGCCGGCAGGATCGCCGCCGCGACCAGCACGCTGCGGGTCGGCTCGGGCGGGGTGCTGCTGCCCAACCACGCCCCGCTCGTCGTCGCCGAGCAGTTCGGCACGCTGGAGGCGCTCTTCCCGGGCCGCGTCGACCTCGGGCTGGGCCGGGCGCCCGGAACCGATCCGACCACCGCCCGGGCGCTGCGCCGCACGCCCGGCGGCGACGAGCGCTTCGAGGGCCAACTGCGGGAGCTCTCGGGCTACTTCGCCCCCACCGCCCCGGGCAGCCGGGTGCTCGCGGTGCCCGCCGCCGACAGCCGGCCGAAGCTGTGGCTGCTCGGTTCCAGCCCGGCCAGCGCCGGGCTCGCCGCCGCCCTCGGCCTCCCCTACGCCTTCGCCCACCACATCAACCCGCACGCGAGCACGGCGGCGCTGCGCCACTACCGGGCGGCGTTCCGCCCCTCACCCCAGCTCGACCGGCCGCACGCGCTGATCAGCGTGATAGCGACGGTCGCCGACAGCGACCAGGCCGCGGCACGGGCCGCCGCCCCCTACCTGCTCGGCAAGATCTGGATGCGCACCATCGGCGGATTCGACGCGTTCCCCTCCGCCGCGGCCGAGGGCGCGCACGCCTACAACACCGCCGAGCGGGCCTTCCTCGAGGACCTCGCGGCCCCCCAGCTCATCGGCGGCGTGGACACGGTCCGCCGGCGGCTGGCCGGGCTGGTCGAGGCGACCGGCGCGGACGAGCTCATGGCGCTCACCGTGGTGCCCGACCAGGCCGACCGCCTGCGGTCCTTCGAGCTGCTCGCGAGCGCGGCCACGGCGGTGAGTCCAGCCACCGAGCCAGGGATTTCAGCGCGGCTTTAGAACACCCCACCAGGGTGGTGATCCCTATCCATACCGTGTACGGAGTACCTGAATGCCATCGCGCCGAACGGCACGAAGAGCAGGGCTGTTCGCGGCCCTCGCCGTCACCCTGGCCACCGCGGCCTACGGATCCGACGGCGGCGGCACCTACACCTTCGAGCTGCGCGACGACGTCACCTTCCACGACGGCGCCAAGCTCGACGCGGAGGCGGTCAAGGCGAACTTCGACCACATCGTGGCCAAGGACACCGAGTGGAGCAGGTGTTCACCGACCCGCGCCATCGGTACACCCAGGAGCTGCTCTCCGCCGTTCCCGGCGAGGCGGGGCGGGCGTACCGCGCGCGCTTCGGAACCGGCGCACCCGGCGGGACGTCTCGCTACGGGGCCTCGGCCGGCGGTACCTCGGTCGGCGCCGCGGCGGCGAAGGCACGCAGGAAGGTGGCGGTCGCGGCCCGCGCGGTGTGCTGGATCTGGGTGTCATCGAACGGGCGGGTGCCCAGCGCGGAACGGTGCGCGACCGGGCCGGTGAGCAACGCGAGGAACTGCTCGGCCGCCTCGACCGGGTCGGCCAGCCGCAGCCGGCCGGCGAGCGCGAGCCGGGCCAGCCGGTCCGCGAACGCCTCCCCCACCTGGTTCGGCCCATTGGCGCCGATCATGTCGAACAGGTCCGGGAACCGGACGATCTCGGCGTGCAGCAGGCGGCGCAGCGCCCAGGAATCCGCGGCGCAGTAGCACTCCAGCAGCGCGCGGCCGACGTCGGTGAACGCCGTGGGCAGGTCGGCCACGTCGGCGGTGAGCCGGCTGACGACGGCAAGGCTCTTGGCCGTGGTCCTGTCCGCCGCGGCCGCCATCGCGTGCCGGAACAGGTTCTCCTTGCCGCCGAGATGGTTGTAGATCGTCGGCTTCGCCACGCCGGCCTCGGAGGCGATCATGTCAATGCTCGCCTGCGCGTAACCCTCGCGCGCGAAGACGGCGAAGGCTGCGTCCAGGATCGCCTGCCGCTTGTCGATCCTGCCTCGTGTGCCGACACTTCCAGCCGACTCCGCCGCTGCAGCCGACTTCGCGACCTTCGCACTGCGCACCGGCCCACCCTACGCGGACGACGGCGGCGGGCCGCCCGGCCCCGGCGGACCGGGCCGGCGCACGACCAAAGCCCTCCAATCTTGGCATTTACCACTAATTCGATGGGTGCGGCCGCGCTGGCCGTGCTGGCCGTCAGCCAGCTCGCGGCCTGCGGAGGCTCCACCGCCGCCGACGGGACGCCCTGGTCGCGCCGACGTGCCGGAACCGGGCGAGCTCCCCTCACCGCTGCGGCCACCGAGCGGCTGCCGGTTCCGCACCCGCTGCCCCCGAGCCCGCCCCCGGTGCGCGGCGGAGCAACCGGCGCTGCGGATGGTCGTTCCCGATCACCAGGTCGCCTGCCACCACCCGGGCTGACACCTCGGCCATCGTGGGACGCGAACAGGATTATCCTCCGGCAGCACGCCGAGGGATCACGGAATTAGCGGGCTTTTAGCGGTCGACACAATACTGATCTCCCATAAGCTACCCGGACGCATGCGTCCCACTCCTTCGGCGCCTGTACTGCCTTCACTGACCGACATCCGGGCTCCGGCCGCACTGCTGGCCTTTCTCTTCCATGCCCAGTGGGAGAACCATTACATCGGTGGCGGGACCGGTGACACGATCTCCGACATCATCGACCGCGAGCGATCTGTTTTTGCCCGTCCTGAGAGGAGACGAGGACATCCGGTCAGTCGGCGGCCAGGCCGCGCCGTAGGGCCCAGATCTGCTCCTCCTGGGCGCGCCGCGCGGTGTCGATGTCCAGGTCGCGGAAACCGTGCGCCGCGCCCGCGTAGGCGTGCAGATCAACCGGCACCCCCGCCTGCATGAGCCGCAGCGCGAAAAGGATCCCCTCATCGCGCAGCGGGTCCTCGCCGCCGACGGCGAGGTAGGTCGGGGGCAGCCCGGTGAGGTCGTCGGCCCGGGCGGGAGCCGCGTACTGGTCGGCCTCGGTCACGCCCTCGCCGAGGTAGAGGCGCCAGCACTGGACGGCGAGCGGGCGGTTCCAGACCGGGGTGTCGACGGCGTCCCGCATGGACGGTGTCTCCAGCCGGTCGTCCGTAGTGGGCATGACCACACTCTGGAAACGCACCGCCGGCCCGCCGCGGTCGCGGGTCAGCAGGGCCACCCCCAACGCCAGGGTCGCACCCGCACTGACCCCGGCCAGCCCGATCCGGGCCGGATCGGCACCCAGCTCCTCGGCATGCGCCGAGGCCCACCGCAGGGCGCTGTAGCAGTCGTTGAGGCCGGCGGGGAAAGGATGCTCGGGGGCGAGACGGTACCCGACCGACACGATCACCGCCCCGGTACCGAGAGCCAGTTGGGCGACGCCCTGATGAACCATGTCGAGGCTGCCGAGCACGAAGGCGCCCCCGTGCATGTACACGGCCAGCGGCAGCGGGGACGGCCGGCCTTCGGGGCGGTAAACACGCACCCGTACCTTCACGTCGTCATCGGAGCCGGGAACGAGATGGTCCGTGATGGTGAGCCCCGGGATCGGCGGTAGCTCGTCGGCATGAATCGCCGCCCGCCCGGCGCGCTCCTGCCTGACCGCGGCCTCCAGGTCGGTGATGGTTCCCGCATTCGGCGCCGGCGCCGACGTCCTTGCCATTCCGCGCTCCTCGTTCTCTGCTTTTCGATCCGCATCGGGGATGGGCCGGCCCGGTGACAGAATCAACTGACGTCCACCATGGGACACGCATCGATGTCGACCGTCGTCCCGACTCGGCGCACAGCCTTTTTGCCGGGACTTCCACCATATCGCGAACAGAATATGTGCCGTACTGGAACAGAGCCTTTTACGTGGCGCCGACGGTGCCCGAGTGCCATGGCGTACCGCGCGGTTCCCTGCGTGCGCGCCGCCTCAGCTGTCAGGGCCGGGCAGATCTATTTCGAAGTAGTACGAGTCCGTGCCCGGGCCGCGGCGTTCGTGGCGGTCGAAGCCGACGCTCTCGTACAGCGCGACCGCGGCGGTGTCGGCGTTGGTCGTCGTCAGGTCCATGTACGTCGCCCCACGCCGGCTCGCGTGCTCCATCGTCGCCGTGAGCAGGATCCGGCCCAGCCCGCGCCCCCGCAACGCGGGCCGGACGTACAGCTCGGCCAGATAGCACTCGTCGGCGTCGTCCCACAGCGAGGGCCGGAACCGCGTCAGGGTGAGCCCGTCCGCGTCGTCCCGGTCCGCGGACGCCTCGAGGAGCAGCACGGCCGTCGCGCCCTGGCCGAGCAGCAGCGCGACCCGATCCGCGAGCCAGCCCTGTTCGGGCGCCGGCTCGTCGTACTCCGCGTTGAACGCCCGGAGCAGACGTGCGATCTGCTCCGCGTCGGCGGCCTGGGCGACGCGGACGCGCGGCAGGCCGCTCGTCGTCATACCGACCAACCTATCGACCTGCCAGCTCCGGCCGGAGTCGGCCGAGTCGGCCGGAGTCAAACAGCACGGTACGGCTGTGGGCCGTGAAGTGAACCCGCCCAGATCCCCGCGACCGGCGGGCGTCTCCGCTTCAGAGCTGGCCGCGGTTGGGGGGCAGCACGTCGTTGAGGAGGAAGTTCCCGACGTGGTGGTACTTCCAGTCCACCGGGTCGTGGCTGGCGTGGGTGCGGACGTTTCGCCAGTGCCGGCTCAGATCGTGGCGCTCGTCGGTGGCGCTGGCGCCGGACAGCGCGAACAGATCGCTGGCCACCTCGGCGGCGACCTCACTGCCGAACGCCTTCGCCTGGGCCACCGCGAGCGAGCCTTCCGCGGCCTGCCGCGCGTCCCGCGGGGATCGCCCGACCTCGTGCAACCGGTCGGCGGCCCAACGCAGCAGCTCCTCGGCGGCCCGCACCCGGGTGGCCAGCCGGCCGTAGCGCAGAATCGTGTGCGGATCCTGCGCCGCCGAATCGACCCAGCCTCCACACGCGGCCTCGAAGAACGGCCGGGCCCGGGTGCGAACGAACTCCCCGGCGTCCCGCAGGGCGCCACGGGCGATCCCGACCTGGATCGCGGCGTGCACGAGTTGGGCCCGGGCCCCCAGCTGCTGGGGAACCTCGAAGGCTCGGTGGTACGGGATGACCAGCGAAGGGTCGACCGGTACGGCCCGCAGGGTCGTCGTGCCGCTCACCGTGGCGCGCTGGCCCATGACGTCCCAGTCATCGTCCACCGACACTCCGGGGGCGTCGCGTTCGACGAACGCCAGCACCAGGCGGTCAGCCTCGTCGAGCGCGCTGACGCCGATCCACCGCGCGGTGATCGACCCGGTGCTGTAGTACTTGGTCCCGTCGAGCCGCAGCCCGGTGCCGTCCGGGCGAAGCCTGGTGCCGAGGTCCTGTGCGTGCCGCCCACCGCGCTCGGCCAGCCCGCTGCCGAGCCGGGCACCGGCGAGGATCTCCGCGAACAGCCGCCGCTGCTGTGGCGCCGTCCCCCAGAGCGTCAGCACGTCGACGAACAGGAAGTGCCCCTGCGGAATCTGCGCGATGGCCGGATCAACCGCGGCGATCGTGCGGATGACCTCGGCGAGGGTTCTTGGTGACACCTCCGCGCCACCGTGCTCGGCCGGCACTGTGATGCCGAGCAGACCGCTGGCGTCCAGCGCCGCCAGGGCCTCGACCGGCACGGCGGCCGACCGGTCCCGTTCGATCACCGTGTCGGCGATCGACTCGGCGTAGCGTCGTGCCGCGGCGACCGCCTCCGCGTCCGATCCGATCACCGGGATGGCCGTCGCCTCCGCTGACGAGCCGGTCATCGGGACATGGCACCGTTCACCCTGGTCCGGAGCGGCCCCCCGAACGTGACCCGGTCAGCCACGTAACGCTCAGGATCCATCAATCCCCCTAATTTCGATCGACAAAATTTACGACAGCCTCATGTCACCAATAGCGGCGATCCTGCAACATCCACCCCCCGGCGCCCCGCCGCCCACCGACAGCGGACGATCACGCCCCCGCGTGCGACCAGGGACATGCCGAAGATCAGGCGTCGCAGGAAGACTTGATACCCAGATCGTCGGGGAATCGTTCCGTCATCGTCTGGTGGCCAGCCGGAATGGGGAGGAACTCATGACCGGACAGCGGGATCAGGTGGCTGCCATCGCAGTCGAAGCGTACATTTTTGCCTATCCGCTCGTGACCATGGAGCTGACCCGACTCCAAGCCACCAATGTCGAGCCCGGAGTGGCGCCGGGCCGGGCCCCGATGAACCATTTCGCACATATCCGGGAGTTTCCCGACGCCGGTTTCAGGATGGTCGTCCGGCCGAACTTCGACACCCTCTACTCCTCGGCCTGGGTGGATCTGACCGAAGGACCGGTGGTGGTCTCCGCGCCCGACACGGATGATCGCTACTACATGTTGCCCGTTCTCGACATGTGGACGGATGTCTTCGCCACCCCCGGAAAGCGCTCCAGCGGCACGGCCGCGGCAGACTGGGCGCTGGTGCCGGCCGGGTGGAGCGGGCGCCTGCCGGCGGGCGTGGGACGCATCGACGCGCCGACTCCACACGTCTGGATCATCGGCCGGACGCAGACCAACGGCGAGGCCGACTACGACGCCGTCCACAAGGTGCAGGACGGATTCCAGCTCTCCCACCTCGCGGACTGGGGGCGCGCTCCGATCGCCGCGACCACCCGGGCTGTCGACCCGGACATCGACATGACGACGCCGCCCCTGGACGTCATCAACGCCATGACCGGCGAGGAGTTCTTCAGGCGCGCGGCAGAGCTGATGAAGCTTCACCCGCCACATGTCACGGACTGGTCACAGATCCGGAGAATGCGCGCGCTCGGCCTGGTTCCCGGCGAGTCCTTCGACTCGAACCGCCAGGGCCGGGCCGTTCGGGATGCCGTCGCGGCGGCGCCCCGGACCGCTCAGAAAGCGATGACCGCGCGAGTTTCGACAATGGCGACCGTGTCCAACGGATGGCAGACCAACACGGACTCGATCGGCGTCTACGGCAACTACTACATGAAACGGGCCGCCGTCGCGATGATCGGTCTCGGCGCCAACCCCGCAGAGGAAGCCGTCTACCCGCTGCTGCTCACTGACGCGGACGGCGACCCGCTCGACGGATCCGTCGACTACGTGCTCCACTTCGAGCGCGACGAGCTCCCTCCGGTCTCCGCGTTCTGGTCGATCACGATGTACGACAAACACGGCTTTCAGGTGGCCAACCGGCTCAACCGGTTCGCCCTCGGAGACAGGGATCCGCTGACGTACAACGCTGACGGATCGCTCGATCTCCATATCCAGCATGCGTCCCCCGGATCCGCTCGGGAATCGAACTGGCTGCCGGCCCCGCTCGGCCCGCTGGGTGTCACGATGCGGCTCTACGCACCCGACCCCGCGGTCCTGTGCGGAGCATGGTCACCACCCGCGGTACGGAAGGCCGCGAGCCGCCCCGGCTGACAGCTCCCCGGCGGATCCCACCGACGGGCCGAAGGTCCGGCGTCCCAGACTTCGGCCCCCGGCAGGATCGTTGTCGTGACGGATCTGCGCGCCCATGTTCTCGCCCGCCTGGATCAGCTCGAACAGACCGCTCGCGATGTTCCCGGGGCGTCCATCTGGAACGCCCGCCAGGTCGCCGGCATGACCGGGGTCGCGCCCGCGGTCGCCGAGCACATCGCCCAGTGGAGCCCGGCCCGCATCCTCCCCTGGACCAGCGGCGCCCGCGAGCTCACCGAGCTGCACCACGACATCGACGGGAAGTGCGCCGTCTGCCTCGACGTATATCCCTGCCCGACCTTGTCCGTTGTGGCCCGAACCCTCGGCATCACCCCGGGCCGATGAGGTGGGCGGGCGGATGGTGGTTCACGCGGCGTGATCTCGCAGG
>NZ_SJXI01000112.1:0-45511 GCF_004337455.1 Parafrankia sp. BMG5.11
TGCGTGCCCGGCACCAGACCGTGGAGCGGCGTGCGCAGGCCACCCACCCCGCCCGGAAGAAACCGGAACTACTCGCGACCAGACCCAACGAAATATGGAGCTGGGATATCACGAAGCTAACCGGACCCGTCCGCGGTGTGTGTACTTCGATCTGTACGTCATCCTCGACATATTCTCCCGCGAAGCCGTCCACTTCGAGGTTCATCCCACCGAGACCGGTGAACTCGCAAAAGCCTTCATCGAGCACGCGGTCGCCGTGAACGGCGACGTCCAACCGAACGCCGTCCACGCCGACCGCGGAACCTCGATGACCTCCCAGTCGGTAGCCGCCCTCCTGGCTTACCTGAACATCGACCAGAGCCATTCCCGCCCGCACGTCTCCAACGACAACCCCTACAGCGAAGCGAACTTCAAGACACTCAAATACTGCCCCGCTTTCCCGGGACGTTTCGGTTCTCTCCAGGACGCCCGCGTCTTCTGCGACGTCTTCTTCAGCTACTACAACAACGACCACCGGCATTCAGGCGTCGCTCTACACACCCCAGCCAGCGTCCATGACGGCACCGCGCACAAGATCCAGACCCGACGCGCCCAGGTCCTCGACGCCGCCTACCTCGCCAACCCCGAGCGGTTCCACCACCGACCAACTCCGCCTGCGCTACCGACCAAGGCGTGGATCAACCAGCCCCCAGCGATCATCGAGACCGAGGAGACGCTACACACGAACGAAGCCGCCTGATGTCTCACCATGTTTGACAGGCTCCGGATCTGGCTGTCTCACTGAATCTGGTCCGCACCGTCCGGCGGAGCGGCGATCCTGAGCCCGTGGAACCTGTGCTGGAACCAGACCCGGTGACGGTTCGTCTCGCGCATGGCGATGATCTTCCCGCCGCCCTGGACGTCTGGCGTGAGGCCAACAGTGCCCGTGGACGACCTCCCGACGCTCAGCGGATCGCCAGGGTGCAGACGAAGCTCGCCGCCCCCGATGCTCTCCTGTTTATCGCCTGCGCAGGAACGAGGGTTCTCGGCATGCTGCTGGCCGAACCGGGCCGCGGTCAGAACGGGCAGGGAGCGAGGCTGGACGGGCTGTGTCACATCTCGATGGTCTTCGTCCACCCCGACCGCTGGGGGCGACGAGTGGGAGAGCAGCTGATCGGGTATCTCGTGGACCAGGTTGGCAGCCACGGGTACGTACGGCTGCAGCTGTGGACCGGAGCTGACAACGACCGCGCGCTGCGCCTCTACCGTCGGGTCGGCTTCGTTCCCAGCGGACGGATATCCCGGACGGAAGGTGGAACAGCGATCGTGCAGCTCGTTCGCTCGGTCGCGTCATAGCAACTTCGCCAGGGCAGCCACACCAAGGTCCGGCTCACCTGGCCTGGGCGCCGACCACCCAGCAGGCCGCGGTGAAACGGACCTCGGCGCCGTGCACATAGGGATCGAACGCGGCGCGGGCCGTTTCGACGACCTGCCCGCGAGTCCGCTCGTCCACGTCCCGCAGGGCCTGACCGACCGGGCCGAACCGGGTGAAGTAGGGGACCAGCTCGTGTTCGGGAAACACACAGGACGCATCGACCGGCCGGATGTCGATCCCGGCCCATCCGCCGCGGCCCGTCGCAGGTTCGCGAAGGCGGCGACGGAGTCACCGAAGAACATGACCCCGAAACGGGAGACGATCGCGTCGAAGGCGGCAGGCTCGAACGCGTGATCCTGCGCGTCGGCGCGGATGAAGACCGCCCGCGCCCCCTCCTCGTCCCGCTCGGCCCGCGCCCTGGCGGCGGCGAGCATCGGGTCGGAGATGTCCACGCCGACGCAGCGCCCCTGCGCCCCGAGCCGCCGGGCGAGGGCGACCGTCGTGGCGCCCGTGCCGCCGCCGACGTCGAGCACATACCCGGCACCGGTGGCCGAGACCGCGTCGACGAGCAGGTCCTCGAACGGCTTGAACATCCGGTCCGTCAGGGTCTGCGCCTCGGCCCAGGCCTGCCCGGCCGGTCCGTTCCACCGCGCTGCCTGGCCGCCATCCCCGGTGACATTCATGATCGGCTCCTGTGTCTGTCTCGGCTTCGCTCACATCCGGCTCACACGGCCGGCTGATGTCGTCGGTCCTGCCGGGCCGGCACGTCGGCCGGTTCGGCGGACGGCGACATCATCACTGGAGCGACAGGATGGACCGGACGAACATGGCAGACCGGGGGAACCGCACGGATCGGCGGGCTGGCGGCGGCCGCCGCGGCGCGCGAGCGGGTCACGAGGGACGAACCAGCGGGGGGCCGCGACCGCTGCCTGCCAGATCCCTGCTGCTCCTCGCGCTGGCGGTCGTGATCGGGCTCGGGCTAACCGCCTGCCGGGCCGGTTCCGTCTCGACTGCGGGCTCCGCGCCCGCCCCCGCTGCCAGCGCTGGTACCGGCGCCGAGACGGCTGACGCGACGACCGCGTCGCAGTCGCCAGAGCCGGCGGCGCCGGCGGGCGGCGCGGGTGCCGGCGGTCCCGGTTCGCTGACCGTCGACATCACCTCGCCGGTCGACGTCGCGGGGCATGTGTCGACGGCCGTGAGCTGCCAGTCCACCGCGCGGCGCTACGTCGAGTCCTCGACGGCCACCATCGAGGGCAGGACGGTGTCGCAGGGGGTGCGGGTCGCCGGCTACGACGGGCCGGGCAGTTACCCGGCCGTCATCACGGTCTCGGTCGTCGCGCCCGACTCCGGCCGCTACGCGATCGACGCGGTTCCCGCCACCGTCGAGATCACCTCGGCCGGCGGCTCCGTGTCGTTCAGCGCGAGCACGTCCGGCGGGCGCACGCTCGCGGGCTCGATCGTCTGGGCCTGCTCCGCCTGACCTGACGGGTGCCGCGGGGGACCTCACGTCGGCCCGCGGCACCGCCCGTCCACCCGCCGCGGAGGAAGTTCGAGACAGGCCGCGCGGCGGCGATGAGTTTCTGTCGGTGGGTAGGTCCACTCTGTCGACTGCACGCGAGCAGCGGCCGCGAACCCCGCGCCGCCCACCACGTGCCCGGCGGCGAAGGAGCCCACGATGCCCGCTCACGACACCACCCTGCCCGGCGCGCCCTGCTGGGTCGACCTCATGACCTCGGATGCGGCGAAGGCCCGCGAGTTCTACGCGGAGCTGTTCGGCTGGACCTCCGAGGAGCCGAACGAGGCGTTCGGCGGCTACTTCAACTTCTCCAAGGACGGCAAGGTGGTCGCCGGGGGGATGACGAAGCAGCAGCCGGAGCTGCCCGACGTCTGGTCGGTCTACCTGCTGACCCCCGACGCGGAGAAGACCGCCGCGGCCGTACCCGCGCACGGCGGAACGATGATGATCTCGCCGATGCCGGTCGCCGACCTGGGCGTCATGGCCGTCCTCACCGACCCGGGCGGCGCCGTGGTCGGCATGTGGCAGCAGGGCCTGCACCGCGGGTTCGGAGTGCTGGCCGAGCCGGGCGCGCCGGGCTGGTTCGAGCTGCTCACGCGGGACTACGCCGCCGCGGTCACCTTCTACCAGGAGGTGTTCGGCTGGAAGACGAACGTCGTCAGCGACACGGACGAGCTTCGCTACACCGTGCTCGTCGATGACGCCGGCGAGCAGCACGCCGGGATCATGGACGCGTCAGGCTTCCTCCCCGAGGGCGTTCCGGCGCACTGGGGCGTCTACTTCGCCGTCGAGGACACCGACGCGACGCTCGCCCTCACCGTCAAGCTGGGGGGCGCGGTCGTCCAGCCGGCAATGGACACCCCGTATGGCCGTCTCGCGATCGCGACCGACCCGACGGGGGCGACCTTCAAGCTGGTGGGGAAGAACATCGAGGAGCCGGCGAAGGACTGAGGCCGTCCCCGCACCGTGCGGATCCGCGGGCGTCGGCCTCGAGCAGGCGGGAAGCCGACGCACCGCGGCGGTGAGCCCGGCCTGCCCCTCGGCGACGACCTCCCGCTGGATCATGAACCGGCTGGGACCAGGCCGGTCACCGTCATGACGACAGGCGCTCGATGACGTGCGGGATACCCGAGTCGTGCACACCGCTGCGGCGGATGAAGGTCATCGCTCTGGTGCGCAGCCGCCACCCCTCGGCGGTGCGCAGGTAGGTGTCCTTGTAGTAGCCGATGCGCATGTCGTGATTGGCGTGCTCGATGAAGCACAGCGGCTGGGTTCCGGTGGCGTTGAGGCCGTCGTCGGCGAGCTCGACCAACGAGGTGCCGGTGAGGAACAGGCCCTTGGGCGCGGCGGCGACCAGCGTCGGGAAGTCCTTGAGGGCGAAGGTGTCCCCGAAGGCGGTGTAGGTGCCGTCCGGGGTGAAGACCTTGAGTAGTCCCTCGACGTCGCCCTGCGTGATCGTCACCGCGTAGCGGGCGAGTAGCTGCTGGATCTCGACCAGGTCCTCGGTCCGGCTCGGCCCGGTCACTGCGGGTCCGGTGGCAGGCTCAGTAGACAAACTGCTTACCGCCCTTCATGACGAACGGGACCCGCTGCAGGACGCGGATGTCCTCGAGGGGGTTGCCGCGCACGCCGATGACGTCGGCGAGCAGGCCCTCGGCGAGCCGGCCCCGGTCGGTGACGTTGATGAGGTCCGCGCCCACGATGGTCGCGGCCTGGATCGCCTGCAGCGGGGTCATGCCCCGGTCGACCAGGGCGACCAGTTCGAGGGCGTTCTTGCCGTGCGGGATCGCCGGCGCGTCGCTGCCCACCGCGATCTTCACGCCGGCCTCGATGGCGTTGCGGATCGAGGCCTTCGCGCGGGGGAAGATGAGGGCGGCCTTCGCCTGGATCTCCGGCTCGGCGTCGTTCAGCACCGGCATGTTGTCGATCAGGGCCTGGGTGGCGACCACCCAGGTGCCGCGCTTGATCAGCAGGTTGATGGTGTCGTCGTCGATCATGAACGCGTGTTCGATGCAGTCGACGCCGCACTCGACCATCTGCCGGACGGCTTCCGAGCCGTGGGTGTGCGCGGCCACGCGTAGGCCGCGTCGGTGTGCCTCGTCGGTGAGGGCCAGCACCTCCTGGTCGGAGTAGTGCCGCGCGCCCGAGGGCCCACTGTGGGACATGGCCCCGCCCGAGCCGCACATCTTGATGACCTGGGCGCCGTGCTTGATGTTGTGCCGGACGGCCCGGCGGATCTCGTCGACGCCGTTGGCCAGGCCCTCCTCGACGGTGAGTTTCAGGACGTGCGGGGCGAACGCGCCGAACATCGTCGGGTCGAGGTGGCCGCCGGTCGGGGTGATGGCGTGGCCGGCGGGGACGATCCGCGGGCCGTCGACCCAGCCGGCGTCGATCGCCTTCATCAGCGCCACGTCGAGCAGGTAGCCGCCGGTCTTGCAGAACAGGCCGAGGTTGCGCACCGTGGTGAACCCGGCCCGCAGGGTCCGGCGGGCGTTCTGGGTGGCGCGCATCATCCGCAGCGGCGGGTCGTCGCGCATCTGCCCGGTGAGCGGGTGCTCGCCGGGGCCGCCCATCAGGAGGTTGAGCTCCATGTCCATCAGGCCGGGCAGCAGGATCAGGTCACCGAGGTCCATGACCTCGCCCTCGGGCTGGCCGCCGAGACCGACGATCCGATCGTTCTCGATCTTCAGGATCCCGGGCCGGGTGATCTCCCCGGTATCGACATCGAGCAAGCCGGCGGCCTTGAGTGTCAGCACCCTGTGTCCTCCTTGTCCGCGGTGACGTGACTGATCGCGGTTTGATGCCACAACCAGCAGAAATCCCGCTCTCACAGTTAAGTATCAAATTCTCACGAGCTGGGTGCAGACGTCGCCGCCTGGCGGATCCGTCCCGGGGCCTCGTCGGTCGCCTCACTTGCGGCCTCACACGGCCGTGGTCGTGGGCCGCCGGGTCATCCACGGGAGCGCGTCGCCCGCGTTCTCGCCCGCAAGCCGCATCCGCGGCATCCGCGGGCGGACTTGTGCTGAACGACCGTACAGAAGTGGCGTTCGCCTAACAAGGGTCGGCAAGGGCCCGGGCGGCGGCCGTGGCGATCGCGGCCTGGCCGAGGGCCAGCCCCCCGTCACCCGGCGGGACCACACGGTGGACGAGCACCTCGAATCCCGCGGCGGCAAGCTGGGCCCGGCAGGCCCGTACGAGGACGACATTGGCGAACACCCCCCCGGTCAGCCCAACCAGGCCGACACCGCGGCGGCGCCGGGCCGTCTGCGCGACCCGGGTCACCGCGTCGGCGACCGCCAGGTGGAACGCCGCGGCGAGCGCGTCCGGGGCGAGGCCCGCGTGCAACCCGTCGACGATCTCCGCGATCACCGGCGCCGGATCGAGCACGCGGCCGTCGAACCCGAAGGCGACCGCGGGACCGGGCCGGCGGCTGGCGGCGGCGAGCGCCTCCAGCTCGAGGGCGGCCTGGGCCTCGAAGGTGCTCCGCTGGCGCACGCCGAGCAGGGAGGCGACCGCGTCGAACAGGCGGCCCATGCTGCTGCTGGGCACGCAGGACACGCCGCGGTCCACCAGCGCCCGCAGCGCCCGCAGTTCGGTGGGGGAGCAGGCCCGCACCGGGGCCAGGTCGGCCGTCCATTCGACGCCGGCGGCGGCCAGGTGGGCCAGCGCGCAGCGGTAGGGGCCGCGCGCCGCCGCGTCGCCGCCGGGCAGCGCGACGGGACGCAGGTGCGCGACCCGGTCGGCGTGGGTGACGTCCGGGCCGACCAGCAGTGCCTCGCCGCCCCAGATCGTGCCGTCGAGCCCGTAGCCCGTGCCGTCGAAGGCCATCCCGAGGATGGTGTCGCCGAGGCGGCCGTGTTCGGCGAGCAGCGCGGCCACGTGGGCGTGGTGGTGCTGCACCAGGTGGGTCCGGCCGCCCTGGCCGGCCGCCCGCCGGCCCGCCCAGGCCCGGGTGACGTAGCCGGGGTGCAGGTCCGCGGCGACGGTCGCCGGCTCGGCGGCGTACAGGTCGGTCAGCCGGGCGCTCGCACGCTCCAGCGCCAGCAGCGCGTCGAGTCCGCCCATGTCGCCCAGGTGCTGCGAGACGATCGCCCGGCGACCGGCGGTCAGGCAGAACGCGGACTTGCCGTCGCCGCCCACGGCGAGCACGGACTCCACCGGACGGCCGAGGTCCACCGGCAGCGGCACGTAGCCGCGGGAGCGGCGCAGCGGCAGCACCTGCTCGCCGTCCCACCGCACGACCGAGTCGTCGCACGGCTGCAGGATCGGCCGGTCGTGCAGCAGGTACGCGTCGGCCAGCCCGGCCAGCCGCCCGGCGTCGGCGTCGGCGTCGGCGAAGCAGATCGGGTCGCCCGAGCGGTTGCCGCTGGTCATCACCAGCGCCCGGGGCGGGGGCGGGCCGCCGCCGGGCACCGGCGCGAACAGCAGGTGGTGCGCCGGCGTGTACGGCAGCAGCAGGCCCACCAGGGGGCTCCCGGGCGCGACCCGGTCCGACAGGGGGGCACCGGGCCGGCGCCTGGCGAGCACTATCGGAGCGGCCGTGGAGGTGAGCAGTTCGGCCTCGGCGGTCGAGAGATCGGCCATCTCGGCCGCCGTCGCCAGGTCGCGCACCATCACCGCGAAGGGCCTGTCGGGCCGTCCCTTGCGCGCGCGCAGGAGCTCGACGGCGCGGTCGTCGTCCGCGCCGCAGGCCAGGTGGAAGCCGCCGATCCCCTTGACCGCCACGATCCGTCCCGCGGCGAGGGCGCGCTGGGCCGCGGCCAGCGCGGCGTCCGTGCCGTGCGTCTCGGGTCCCTCCCGGCCGGCCTGGGCCGCGACCGCCACGCGGAACCACAGCCGCGGCCCGCAGGCCGGGCAACAGACGGGCTCGGCGTGGAACCGCCGGTCGCGGGGGTCGGTGTACTCGGCGGCGCACCGTGCGCACATCGGGAACCGGGCCATCGTCGTGGTGGCGCGGTCGTAGGGCAGCGCCTCGATGATGGTGAAGCGTGGCCCGCAGTTCGTGCAGGTGACGAAGGGGTGGCGGTACCGCCGGTCCGCCGGGTCGAACAGTTCCCGCAGGCAGTCGGCGCACACGGCGACGTCGGGCGCCACCATGGTCCGGGCACCGGCCGCCGAGGTGCTGGCCACGATCCGGAATCCGTCGTCTCCACGGCGGTTCAGGTGGGTGACGGCGACGCGGTCGACACGGGCCAGCGGCGGGGCCGGCGCGGCCAGCCGGCGCAGGAACTCGGCGACCGCCGGCCCGTCGCCCTCCACCTCGGCGACGACGCAGCCGGCTTCGTTGCCGACGAGACCGGCCAGCCCCAGCGCGGTGGCGAGCCGGTGGACATGCGGCCGGAAGCCGACCCCCTGGACGACCCCCTCGACCGTCACCCGCCGCCGGATCCGGCCGGCCGACCGGTCATCCGCGGCCGGCGATGCCGCCGGCACTGACGCTGACGCCGGCACTGACGCTGACGCCGTCGGTGCCGGCCCGGGGGCCGCCGCCGGGTTCCGTGGCGACGTCCCGGGCGGGCCTGTCACGTGGCCCGGCTCATCGCGACGTGGCGGGTGATCTCGTCGAGCACCTCCCGTACCGCGGCGGCGGCGCCGGTCTCGCCGTTCTGCTCGAAGATCGAACGGGCCTCGTGCAGCACCGCCGTCGCCTGCGGGAAGGCTCCCAGGTGTGCCAGCGCGTTGCCCTGGTTGGCCAGCGCGCGGGCGTAGCTGAGCGGGTCGGCCAGGCCTTCCCGGGTCGTGATGACCTCCTGGTAGCGGCCGACCGCCTCGACCAGATTGTCCCGCCGGTGCGCGGACGGCGCGTAGACGAGCGCGTTCGCCAGGCTCAGCTGGGTGCTCGCCCACTGCTCGGGATAGGACTGGCGGGTGTACACGGTCAACGCGGTGCGCAGGCCCTGCATGGCGACCCCGATCCGCAGCTGGTCGGACGCGGAGTTCATCGGCATGGCCAGGTAGGCGGCGGCCAGGTTGACCTGCGCGGACGCGAACAGCTCCGGGGCGGTGTCGACGGTGATCAGGCGCAGCGCGGCCAGGTAGTGCTCGGCGGCGGTGCGCAGGCCGGCCAGGTCGTCTCCGGCCAGCTCGTGGTGGACCGAGCCGAGCGTCAGGTGCAGCTCGGCCCGCCCGGTGGCCAGGTCGGTGTGCTCCAGTGCCGCCAGCGCGGCGGTCAGGTCGGTGGCGACCGCGGGGCTCGGTCCCTCGGCGTCGCGGCGCAGGCCCGCGGCCGTCGCCATGAGCTGGGCGGCCAGCCCGGGGGAGGGATCGGCGGCGGCGGCGATGCCCTCGCCCAGCATCCGCGCGGCGTCGTCGAGCCGGCCGGCGGCCATCGCGTGCGCGGCGTGCGCGGACCACGCCAGGGCCGCGATCTCGCCGGTCTCGCTGGTCAGCGGCGGCGGCTCGTCCAGCTCACCGAGGGCGAAGCGGACGACGTCCACCAGGATGCCCAGCTCGGCGCCGAGCGCCTCGCGCAGCGCGGCCGGGTCCTCCGGCGGCCGGCCCGCGGGGCGGAGCACGAACCGGTTGTAGCGGGTGACCGGGTCGTCGCCGCGTAGCAGCTCGACCGCCGCGATCACGTTGCCGCGGTAGGCGAGCTCGAGCGCGGCCAGCTCCGGCGGCCATGCCGAGGGCAGCCGTCCATCCGCCAGCGTGCGGCGCAGGCCGGACGTCGTCTCGCTGCCGGGGACCAGCAGGAATCCCGCGGGCAGCGGGAACACCCCGACAGGCTGCGGGCGTGCGCAGCCGGCATACGTGTCGGTGCCCGTGGGGGCGTTGTCGTCTGCAGCCATCTGTGTCACCCGTCGTGGTTCGAGTCGTGTGCCTCGGCCGCGTCACCGGCGGGTCGCCGGACGCCCCCTCCTGGGATCGCGGCGCGGATGACATCGGTACCCCCTCGTCGGGTGGGCGCTCCCGGGCTGGTGGGCCCGCGGCGCCGTCCCGCTCGTCGGGTGCCCGCACCTCGCGGCCCGCTCGCGACGCGTCGGCGCGTGGACGCCTTCGGCAGGGAAACGCTATGTGCCAAGGGCCCGGACGCCGATCGACAGTGCGCGGACGCTGCCACCAACGCGCCCGGCCGTTTGGGACGCCGCTGCCCGGGCTCCGGAGCGACCCGGGCTCCGGAGCGACCCGGGCTCCGGAGCGACCCGGGCTCCGGAGCGACCCGGGCTCCGGAGCGGCCCGGTGGGCGGTCGTCACGGCGGCTCGTCAGACACCGTGGTGGACTCGTCATGTAGAACGTAGTTCTCGCTAATGAAAGTACGTAGCCGCACGCTTGAGTAGACGTTGACTTCGCTAAAACCGCGTGACACAGTTCACTCCCCAACGGCCCTTGTGACGTGCGCGGCCAATCGATTCGGCGGTGGCTGCCCTCACACCGCTCCGGCAGCGACCCCCGCTTCCGCGGGCCGGACATCTGGCACTGGAGAGAGGACGACGATGATCCGTACGAGGCGATTACTCGCCACCGCCGCCGTGTGCGCCGTGGCGATGTTCCTGGGGGCGTGCGGTGGTGGCGGCGATGGCGACGGCGCCACGGGCGCCGCCGCCACGGGTGCCACCGGGGAACCGGTGGCGGGCGGCAAGGGACGGATCCTCATGCTGGCCGACACCAGCTCCATGGACCCGGCCAAGCTCGGCAACGCCTACGCGGCGACGGCTGTCCTGGGCAACGCCCTGTACGGGACGCTGATGATCGACGACGACAAGGGCCAGGTCGTCTACAAGATGGCCGAGTCGTTCACGAGCAGCGACAACGGCTCCACCTTCGAGCTCCGGCTGCGGCCGGGGCTGGTCTTCTCCGACGGCAGCCCGCTCGACGCCGCCGCCGTGAAGTTCAACTGGGAGCGCCTCAAGGACCCCGCGAACGCGTCGAGCTACCGCGGGGACGCCATGATGATCGCCTCCACCGAGGTGGTGGACGACCGCACCCTGAAGGTCTCGATGGCCGACCCGGTGCCGAACTTCGCCGACGTCGTCCTCACCACGGGGATGAACTGGATCGCCTCGCCCGCGGCCCTGCAGCGCGGCCCGCAGGCGTTCGAGCAGAACCCCGTCGGCGCCGGTCCGTTCAAGCTCGAGCGCTGGACCCGGCAGGCCGACATCGACCTGGTGAAGAACCCGCGCTACTGGGACGCGCCCCGGCCCTACCTCGACGCCCTCACGATCCGCGCGGCCGTCGAGTCCAGGCAGCGTTACAACACCCTGCTCACCGGAGGCGCGGACGTCGCCATCGAGTCGGACTGGATCAACCTCCACAAAGCCGCGGAGAGCGGCCAGCCGAGCATCAGCAGGCCGGTCAACGGCGGCATCTTCATGGCGCTCAACATGCGCCGGGCGCCGTTCGACGACATCCGCGCCCGCCAGGCGGTGGCCGCGGCGCTCGACCTGGAGGCGCTGAACCTCGCGGTCTACGAGGGCGACGGGCAGCCCGCCGAGACGCTGTTCAACGACGCCTCACCCTTCTACTCCCAGACGCCCCTGAGGCGCGCGGACCGGGCGAGGGCGCAGCGGCTGTTCGACGAGCTCGCCGCCGAGGGCAAGCCGGTGTCCTTCACGTTCACCAGCTTCCCCAGCTCCGAGAGCCGGGCGATCGCCGAGAACGTCCAGGCCCAGCTCAGCAGCTTCAAGAACGTCAAGGTGCAGGTCAAGGTCGTCCAGCTCGCCGAGTACGGCAAGATGAACGCGACGCACGACTTCGACACGTTCATCACGTCCGCGTTCTTCCAGGACCCGGAACCGAAGTTGTACACGGCCTTCCGCGGCGGCAGGGCCACCAATGTGCCCGGGGTCGACGACCCCCAGCTCAACGAGGCCCTCGGCACCGGCCGGACCGCGTCGGCGGAGGCGGACCGCAAGGCCGCCTACGACACGGTCCAGCAGCGGTTGACCGCACTGACCCCCGGGATCTTCCTCCAGCGGGTCGCGCTCAGCGCCGTCTCCGGCAAGAACGTGGGCGGTCTCGCGCAGTACGGGCTCGGCTCGCTGCTGCCCGAGGAACTGTGGATCAAGAAGTAGGGCCTGAGCGGTAGCCCCCTGATCCAGGGCGGGGAGCCGGCAGCCGCCACGGCTGCCGGCTCGTGCCGCGGGTCAGGCGGGTTCAGGTGCGGTCAGCGCCGCGCAGGACCAGGTGAAGCCGGCGCCGGTGCTCATGACCAGGGCCGTCTCGCCGGGCGCGAGCATCTCGCGGTCGAGCAGGTCGGCGATGCCGGCGGTCAGGTCGCCCGCGCCCAGATGCCCGGTCGAGCGGCCGAAATCGACCGCCTCGGCGCCGGTCAGCCGTTCGACGATCGGGCCGAAGACAGACAGCAACGGGCTTCGGTGCACCCGCGGCAGCACCACGCACCGCAGCCTCGGGCTGCCCACGTCGGCGCCGGCCTCCTTCATGGCCAGCCCCAGCAGGGTCTCGAGACGCTCCCGCTCGGCCGTCCGGTAGCCGGAGCTGCCGTTGCGGCGCAGGTAGGCGCGTTTCGTGCGGCGGACGTCGACCGACTCCGCCGCCGCGCGCGCGGCGGCGCCGAACGAGTCGTCGCCGCGGTGCATGGCCTCGAGGTTCGGCGCTGACACCGAGGTCACCGACACCAGCCGCAGCCCCGCCGGCACGGGAGCCGCAGGCTCAGCGAGCTCCGCGGGGTTCGTCCGGCTTACCAGCACCGCGCTCGCGCCGTCACCATAGGCGACGCCGAGGTCGCTGTTCCAGCGGTCGAATCCCGGGGGGCAGAAGCGGTCCGCGGTCGTGACCAGGACGCGGGTCATCGTGGGATCGCCCAGCAGGTGGGCAGCCGCGGACTGCAGTGCGGCGGCACCGCCGTTGCACATCTGCTGGATCCCGACGGGCATCGCGTCGTGGGCGCCGAGCTGGTCGGCGATGTAGTGCGCGGGTGACCAGAAGTCGTGCCCCTGGTAGTAGCTCCAGGCGTGCAGAAGCAGATCCAGCTCGGCGCCGCGCCAGCCGGCCCGGGCCAGCGCCGCGTTGGCGGCGAGCACCGCCATCTCCGGCGCGGACGGCCCGTCCGACACGGCCAGCATGGTGTAGCCCGTGTCCTCGAGTGTTCCGCCCACCTCGGAGGGCGGCTGCCGGCGCGGGGGAAGCCAGGTGGCGGCAGAGTTGACGTAGATGGTGTCAGTCCTCATGCGGTCGCGATCTCCCCAGCGGGTGGCGGGCAGGGCGGCAGGGCACAACGGGAACCACCATCGACCTGTCAAGGATAGGCGGCACCGTCAGCGGTGTCGCAAAGTCCTGGAAACGGCGCCCGGTCGGCCTGGTGACGTCCCCGCGAACCGGCGGTGGCGAGCACACAGGGTTATCAGGCCGCACGCCGCGGGCCAGGACGCGGGAAACTGCCAGGATGGCCCGACCGCACCCGACCGCCGGTGGACCGCGGTCGCCCGCCGGTGGGTAGTCACGCGGATCTGCGCCTCGGCGCGGGGCTCCTGCTCCTGCTGGCGCTCGCGGTGGGGGCCCTCACCTGGGCCCGGGTCGCCCGGCGCAGGGACGTTCTCACCGCCTCGCTGCGTGCCGCCGTCCAGCTCACGGTCATCGGTCTGGCCCTGCGCGGGGTCTTCGCCGCCCCGCCGACCACGGTGATCGTCGTCGTGCTCATGCTCACCGCGGCGGTGGGGACTGCGACCCGCCGGCTCACCGAGCTCGCGCCCGCCGGCCGGGCGGTGCTCGTCTCCTGCGTGATCGGGGCCGGTCTCCCGATGGGGGCGGTCTTCGCGGTCGGGGCGCTCGAGCCGTCCACCCGGAACCTGATCGCGCTCACCGGGAGCCTCGTCGGCGGCACGATGACGTCCTGCACGCTCACCGGGCGGCGGCTCGCCGCGGGGCTCCGGCTGCGGTGGGACGAGGTCGAGGCCTGGCTCGCTCTCGGCGCGACATCGCGGCGGGCGTGCCTGGACATCGCCCGCGCCAGCGTCTCCGAGGCGCTGGTGCCCGCGCTCGACCAGACCCGCACCGTCGGGCTGGTCACCCTCCCCGGCGCGTTCGTCGGGGCGCTGTTCGGCGGGGCCTCACCCGGGCAGGCGGCGCGCTTCCAGCTGATCGTGCTGGTCGGCCTGCTCGCGGCGGAGAGCATCGCCGGGGTCACGCTCGCTCACATGCTGGGCGCGCCGAGCCGCCTGCCCGGGGTCGCGGCGGACGCCGAGGACCGACCGGACGCCGTGCCTGCGGCGGCCCGCCGGGACGTCGGCCGCTTCGGCCGCAGCCGCAGCCGAGTCCGTGGCCGTGGCGGCGTGCCGTGAGCTCAGCATGATCGTCACCCCGCCCAGCAGGGCGAATCCCGCGGCGATCAGATACGCGGCGGCGAACGGCCCCGGATGGAGCGTGTCGGCGACGACCGCGGAGAGCAGGCTCGTGCCGACGACGCCGCCGATCTGGCCCGCCGTCTGCTGCAGGGAGGCGACCAGCCCGAAGCTGTCCTCCGGGACGGAGCCGCTCGCGATCACGATCAGTGGCGGCTGCGCGTGCCCGAAGGCCAGGCCGCTGCCGATCAGGCCGACGATGACCAGCCACAGCATGTCCGACCGGGTGCCGAACGCCATCACGGCCAGCGCGACCACGTAGGCCGCGCCCGCGCCCGAGGCGAGCGCGCGCGGCCCGATCCTCGTCCCCACCCAGCTCGCCGACGGCGCGGCCAGCGCGATCGACAGCGTGCGGCACATCGTCACCGCCGAGGTCAGGGCCACCGACAGGCCGAAGAGCCCTTCCAGCAGCAGCGGGGTCACCAGGAAGTTCCCGAGGTGCGCGGCGGAGATCATGAACGACGCCAGCCCGGCGGTGCGGACGTCCCGTTTCGTCAGCAGCTCCATCGGGACGACCGGGTCGGTGCTGCGCCGCTCGACCACGGTGAGCAGCCAGAACAGTGGGACCACCGCGACGAGCAGCGCGATCACGATCGGCCGTGGCCCCCACGCCGCCGCGCGGTTCACCCCGAAGGTGAGCGCGAAGACGGCGGCCGCGAGCACCACCGCGCCGGTGCGGTCCAGTGGACGGCGCAGCCCGTCCCGGTCCGGCGGCAGCACGCGGAGCGCCGCGACCAGCGGGACGACCGCGATGCCGGCCTGGATGAAGAACACCGCCCGCCACCCGACGGCGTCGATGATCAGCCCGCCGACGGCGAGACCGGTGACCGCCGCCCCGGACAGCACCCCCGACGCCCACGCCGACGGACGCACCCGCTCCTGCGGCGGGAAGACCGCGAACAGCATCGCGAACGACGCCGGGATCGTCGCCGATCCCGCGAGCTGGGCGACGACGCGGAACCCGATCAGCGACGCGGCGTCCCACGCGAGCCCGGTCGCCAGCGAGAAGACGACGGCGAGGGCCGTGCCGATCAGGAACGTCCGGCGGTGGCCCCGGATGTCGCCGATCCGGCCGAGGATGGGCATGGCCACCGCGAGGGCGAACAGGGAACCGGTGACCGCCCAGGAGATCACCCCGGTGCTGGAGCCCAGGTCGTCGGCCACTGTCCGCAACGAGACTGTGAGCAGCGTCGCGGTGAAGGTGGTCGCGAACATCGCGGCCAGGCAGGTGAGCAGGACCTGACGTCGCGCGGCCACGTCGCCGCCGGCTCGGCCCTCTCCGGGCTCGGTCGGCATCCGCTCTCCCCCCGCGCGGGCGCGGGGGCGCCGGCCGCCCAATCGTCTGTCGCGGAAGTGCTGGAAGCAACCAATCCGCCCCGATCGGCTCCTCAGAAGCAGCCGCAACAGGGCAGTCTCCGGTCCACGGCCGGGGACTGCCCGTCGATCTCACAGCTGCGGTCTCACATGTGCACTGCCGTCCGCGCGGTGGCCTGGCTGGTGTCCGGGGCGCCGGGGCGCACCAGGAGCCCGCAGATGATCGCACCGGCCGCGAGGATGCCCGCGCCCCAGGCGAAGCTGACGCGATGACGAACTGACGCGCCGTCGCCCGCTGTGGCCCGCTGTGGCCGATCGGCCGCAGGCCACGGTTGATCATGGTGTTCCGCGGAACACCGGAGCGCCGGTGCCGACCGGCCGGCTCCGTCGCGGTATTAGGCCCGCGGCGTCTGTTCCGCTGCCGCCGGCGCTGGGTCGGTGACAAAGTGCAGGTAGCGCTCGGCGGAGCGGTGCATTGCGCCATGGCCGTCCGAGCGGACGATGGTCTGCCAGAACGCGCCGTAGATCGCGTCGAAGGCGAAGGGTTCCAGCAGCCGCACGGCCCGGCGCACGGTCTCCGGGCGTTCCGGGATGTAGTTCGGGTACGAGTACATGAAGCTCACGTACCTACGGTCGAGGACGACCTGGAGGATGTCCCCGGAGAACAGGGCGCCTCGCCCGTCCTCGCCAGCGGCGTGATGCAGGACGGTGCCGCCGGCGAAGTGCACACCGCCGTTCACCAGGGTCAGCCCGTCGCCGATGGTGAGGGTGTCACCCGTCCACAGGTTGACGGCGGCGCAGCGGCGGCCGAGCCACTGCTCGTCGGCGGCGTGGACGTAGATCGGGACGTCGCCGAAGGCGCGGCTCCAGTCGACCATCGAGCCGTAGAAGTGCGGGTGGCTCACGGCGATGGCGGTGATCCCGCCGAGCTCGGTGACCTGGGCGATCAGGTGGTCGTCGAGGAAGGGCACGCAGTCCCAGAGGATGTTGCCGCTCGCCGTGGTGACGAGCAGGGCCCGCTGGCCGATGGAGATCTTCGGCGCCGAGCCGATGCCGTACACGCCCGGGCCCTCGGGTTCCAGTCGGCTGCGGAAGCCGTCCGAGCGGAGCTCGCCGAGGGTGGTCCAGCGCTGCCCGTCCCAGCCGACGTACTGCCGCTCGTCCTCGCAGACCGGGCAGTCCGGTCGCGGCGCCGCGTACTGCACCCCGCAGGTGACGCAGATCGGCAGGCCGGTGGCGAGATCCACGATGCTGTCCTCCGCGGAGCGGTCGGTCCGGGCGACGGGCTGGTTGTCAGATGCTGGCAAGCTGCCGGAACCGGCTGCCGTGGAAGACCAGCGGGGTGACGTTCGCGTCGGAATCCAGGGCGTGGATCCGCAACAGCGCGATCAGATGGTCGCCTGCGGGCACCTCGCTGACAAGCTCGCACTCGAGGGTCGCCGCGGACCCGGCGACGAACAGCGCGCCACCGGACGTCGAGGTCAGCTCCATGCCGGCGAACCGGTCACCGTCGCGGGCGGAGAGCTGACGCGCCGCCAGGTCGTGGGCCTCCCCGAGGACGCTGACGCCCAGTCGGCCGAGCGCCCGCAGCCGGGGCCAGGTGGTGGACGAGTTAGCCACGCACACCGAGACCAGCGGCGGATCCAGGGAGACCGAAATGAACGAGCTCACCGCCATCCCGACCGGCTCCCGGCCGGCGAGCCCACAGACGGCGGTGACCCCGCTGGGGAAACAGCCGAACGTCGTACGCAGCAGGCGTTGGTCGACCGCAGTGGCGTTGATGGCGGTCAGTCGCGCGTTGACCATCCAAGGTCTCCTCTCGTCGGGAGTCTCCCGCGACCACTCGTGTCTCCGGCCGGAGGACACGCCTCTCGCGGGCTCGCCTCCGCGCCGCGCGCCCGCATCACCTTGCTCACCTAGGACATGCTTCGACCGCTTTCTCTTCCCGTTCCGGGCATGGGATTTCCCGCGCCGACAGACGGCGAGGTGGGGGTGCCGTGGCACGACTGACGGCTAGTCAGAACTCGAGCAGGTTGTCGCGGAAGTGCGAAGGAGTAGCCGTCCGCGCGGCGCAGGCGAGAATCAGACCATGTGGATAAGCGTGCTGGGGCCACTTCAGGTGCGGTCCGGCGAGGGGGCGACGGTGAACGTCGGCGGGCCGCGGCCGCGCTCGCTCCTCGCCCTGCTGGCGCTGAACGCCGGCCGGGTGGTCAGCACGGAGCAGCTGATCGACGGCCTGTACGGCCAGGAGCCGCCCGACGGCGCCGTGAACGCCCTCCAGTCGCAGGTGTCGCGGCTGCGCCGCGGGCTGCGGGCGGCGGGGGTGGCGGTGCCGATCGAGATGCACCCGGCCGGGTACCGGCTGGCGGCCGACCCGGAGCAGGTGGACGTGCACCGCTTCGCGCGCCTCGTACGAGAGGGGCGGCGGTCCCTGGAGGCGGACGAGCACACCCATGCGGCGGCGCTGCTGCGCGAGGCGGTTGGGCTGTGGCAGGGACCCGCGCTCGCCGACGTGGTGGATGCGCCGTTCGCCGCCGTGCAGACAATCAGGCTGGCGGAGCAGCGCGTCGCCGCGGTGGAGGACCTGGCCGAGGCTGAGCTGGCGCTGGGGCGGCATGCGGCGCTGGTGGCCGAGCTGCAGGAGGCGGTGGGGGAGCATCCGTTACGAGAGCGGCTGCGGGGACAGCTGATGCGGGCGCTGGCCGGGGCGGGCCGCCAGGCCGAGGCGCTTGCGGTGTTCGAGGACGCACGACAGCTGTTGGTCGAGGAACTGGGGGCCGATCCCTCCGCGGAGCTGGCGGAGGTTCATCTGGCGGTGCTGCGGGGGGAGGTGCGGCCCGGCCAGGGGCGGGGGGAGGTCGGGCCCGGGCTGCCCGCGCGGGTGAGCAGCTTCGTGGGCCGGGAGGAGGAACTGGCCCGGGTCGGGGGGCTGCTGGCCGCCGGGCGGTTGGTGACCTTGGTGGGCCCTGGTGGGGTGGGCAAGACCCGGCTGGCGCTGGAGGTGGCCGGACGGACGGCGGAAAGGACGGTGGAGCGGACCGGCGTCGAGGCCCGGTTCGTCGAGGCCCGGTTCGTCGACCTGGCGGTGGTGAGTGCCGACGGGTCGGGAGGCGGCGTCGCCGAGGCGGTGGTCGGAGCGCTGGGGCTGCATGACGCGGGGCCGTTGAAAGGCGGCGGGGGGATGCGGCCGGACCCGGTCGGCCGGCTGGTCGCCGCGCTCGCCGAGCGCGAAGCGCTGCTGGTGCTGGACAACTGCGAGCACGTGGTGGCGGAGACGGCCGAACTGGTGCGGCGGCTGCTCGGGGCGTGTCCGCGGGTGCGGGTACTGGCCACCAGCCGGGAGGCGCTGAGGATCACGGGGGAGTCGCTGTGGCCGCTGGCCCCGCTGAAGATCCCGGCGGGCGGTGAGGCGGACGGAGTCACCTCCGAGCGGGCGCTCGGTTTCGCGGCGGTGCGGCTGTTCGTGGACCGGGCGACGGCGGTACGGCCCGGTTTCGCGCTGGGGGACGCCGAGGTGGGTCCGGTGCTGCGGATCTGCGCCACGCTGGACGGGCTGCCGCTGGCCCTCGAACTGGCTGCGGCGCGGTTGCGCTCGCTGCCGCTCGCCGAGGTGGAGGCCCGCCTCGGCGACCGGTTCCGGCTGCTGGGGCGTGGGGAGCGGACGGCGGCTCCGCGACACCGCACGCTGCGTGCGGTGGTGGAGTGGAGCTGGGACCTGATGGACAACAAGGAGCAGGCGCTGGCTCGTCGGCTGACGGTTTTCGTGGGAGGCGCGCCACTGGGGGCGGTGGAGGAGGTCTGCGCCTGCGACGAGCTGGACGACCCGGTCGAAGCGGCCGTCGGGCTGGTGGACAAGTCGCTGGCGGAGGTGGACGCGGCCGGCCGGTACCGGATGCTGGAGACCGTCCGGGAGTTCTGCGCCGAGCGGCTCGCGGAGTCCGGGGAGGAGGCGCGGCTGCAGGCGGCGCACGCGGAGTGGTTTCTGCAGCTGGCGGGCGAGGCGGAGCCGCATCTGCGGCGGTCCGAGCAGCTGGAGTGGCTGCGGCGGCTGGACGCGGAGCACCGCAATCTGCTGGCGGCGCTGCGCCGTTCCATTCCCACGGCGCCGGAGCGGGCACTGCGGCTCGTCGCCGTGCTGAGCGGGTACTGGTTCCTGCGCGGGCTGCGCGGGGAGGCCGCGCCGCTGGCGGCGGAACTGCTGCGTACGGTCGGCCGGGAAATACCGGAAGGGCTGGACGACGAGTACGTACTGTGCGTGCTGAACGCGAGGGCCGATGGCCGGGACCGCCCTGGGCAGCGTGAGTGGTGGCGGCGAGCCGAGTCGATCATGTCGGGCCGGATCGCGCCGCCGCGGTATCCGTATCTCAGCTTCCTGTGGGCGACGGCGGCCGGGCCGACCGACGCCAGCCGGGAGCGCCCGGAGGTGCATGTCGGCACCGACCCCTGGTCGCAGGCGCTGGTCCGGATGGGGAGGGGCTATCTGGGCCTGTTCGCGGGGGATGCGGAGGACGGGGTGGAGCGGGAGTTCGACGCGGCGCTGCGCGGCTTCCGCGCCATCGGGGACCGGCTGGGGGCGGCGGAGACCCTGGACGCCGCGGCGACACTGGCGTCACGGCGGGGGCACCACGCGCGGTCGTTGGAGCTGTGGGCGGAGGGCATCGCGGCGGCCGGAGAGCTGGGCGCTGTGGCCGCGGCGGTGAACATGCGGTGCAGCCGGGGCTACGGGCTGCTGCGTGCCGGGGATCTCGAGGCGGCGCGCGCCGACTTCACCTGGGCCGAGTCGGCGGCCCGACGAGACGGCCTGCCCGACGAGCTGGGCTCGGCCCGCTGCGGGCTGGGTGAGGTCGCCCGGCTGGACGGCGACCTCGCGGCGGCACGACGGCTGTACGAACTGGCCCTGCGCGACGCGGCCGCGGAGCTCGTGTTCGGCGAGGTGACCCGGGTGCGGGCGCTGGTGGGCCTGGGCCGGGTGGCCGAAGCGGAGGGCGACGTGGAGGGCGCGCTGGCCCGGCACCGGGAGGCGCTGGACGTGGCGCTGCGCGGCAGCGATCGTGGCGAGGCGGCCTGCGCGGTGGAGGGCCTGGCGGGGGCGGTGCTGCTGACGGGCGACGGTGAACGGGCCGCGTTGCTGCTGGGGTTGGGGCAGGCGGTGCGCGGCGGGGAGGCAGCGAGGGAGCCGGAGGCGGCGCGGACGGCGGCCCGGGTGCGGAACCTGATCGGTGCCCAGCGGTTCGATCAGGCCCGGCGGCGGGGCGCGTCGATGACAGTGGAGGCGGCGCTGGCCGAGCTGGGGACGGGAGCCGCCCGGCGGCGGTAGGCGGCGGTCAGCGGGCGGTCAGCCGACGGTAGGCGCCGGCGCCGATGGTGCCGACATGACGAGCACACGGAGCACACGGAGCACGACCCAGGAGAGCACCGAGGCCCTGCGGCTGGTGGGGGTGCGTAAGGTCTACGGCGATGACAGCGCCCGGGTGACCGCGCTGGACGGGGTCTCGCTGGCGCTGCCGCGCGGCACGTTCACCGCGGTGATGGGCCCGTCCGGGTCGGGCAAGAGCACCCTGCTGCACTGCGCGGCCGGTCTGGACGAACCGGAGGCCGGCACGGTGTTCGTGGACGGCATCGAGCTGGGCGGCAAGAGCGAGACGGCGCTGACGAAGTTCCGCCGGCAGCGGATCGGCTTCGTCTTCCAGCAGTTCAACCTGCTGCCGACGCTCACGGTCATGCAGAACACCACCCTGCCGCTGAAGCTGGCCGGGCGGCGGATCGACACGGCGCGGTCGCGCGCCGTCCTGGAGCGGGTCGGCCTGGGGCAGCGGCTCGACCATCTGCCCAGTCAGCTCTCCGGGGGGCAGCAGCAGCGGGTCGCCATCGCCCGAGCGCTGGTCTCGGAGCCGAGCGTGGTCTTCGCCGACGAGCCGACCGGCGCGCTGGACAGTCACAGCGCCCGGGAGGTGCTGGGTCTGCTCCAGGAGTCGGTGCGCGCCTTCGGGCGGACCGTGGTGATGGTGACGCACGACCCGGTGGCCGCCTCCCACGCGGACGCGGTGGTGTTCCTGGCCGACGGGCGGCTCGCCGGGCAGATGTCCAGCCCGACCGCGCAGGCGGTGGCGGAGCGGCTGACGCACCTGGGTGACGAGGTGGCGCGGCAGGGGCGGAACAGGGGCACGAGCGGCGCCTACGCAGCCGCCGGCACCGGCACCGGCACCGGCACCGGCGCCGGCAACGGAGGGATCTGATCATGTTCACCCTGGCTGTGCGGTCGCTACGGCGACGGATGAGCGCCTTCACCGCAAGCTTCCTGGCGGTGTTCCTCGGTGCTGTGCTGGTGATGGCCTTCGGCTCGCTGTCCGACACCGGCGCCGCCGAAGGAGTGTCGGACACCGATCAGGAGACACTGGTCACCATGTCGACGGTGGTGGGCGGTTGGGGCCTGGCCCTGGTGGCCTTCGCGGTCACCTCCACGCTCACCCTCGGCGTGCGGCAGCGGGCCACGGAGATGGCGCTGCTCAAGAGCGTCGGCGCCACCCCCGCCCAGCTGCGGCGGATGATCCTGGGCGAGGCCGTACTCCTGGCGCTGGCCGGGGCACTGGTGGCCGTCCCGATAGGGGCGCTGGCCGGGCGCGGGCTGCTGGCGCTGCTGAAGTCCACCGACCAGGTGGCCGACGATGTGGCCTTCGCCTACGGGCCGGTGGCACTGGGCACCGGCCTCGGCGTCAGCGTGCTGGGGGCCGCGGGCGCGGCGGTGCTGACGGCGCGGCGCGTCGCGAAGATGCGGGTGGTGGAGGCGCTGAGCAGCGCGGCCGACGCGAGTGCGGGCGGCGGGCGGATGGGCAGGGGCCGGATCATCACCGGCGTGCTGTTCCTTCTCGGTGGTCTGCAGTTGAGCGTGATGGCCGCGGCGGCCGGCCCCGAGGGCTTCGACTCGATGCAGTTCGCCGGCTCGGCGGACATCCTGTTCGGCATCGGGATGGCGTTCTTCGCGCCGGTGCTGGTGCGCTGGGCGACCGCGGTGCTGGCCCGTCCCGTGCAGCGGTTCGGCGGCGTCAGCGGCTACCTGGCGGTGCTCAACCTGCGGCAGCGCACCGCCCAGTTGGCGGCCGCGCTGACCCCGGTGATCCTGTTCGTCGGCATATCGGTGGGCACGCTGTGGATGCAGGTCATCCAGAACGAGGCCAACGCGGCCGCCGGTGTGGTGACCAACGCCGAGGACGATGCCATCGAGACGCTGAACTTCGTGGTCACCGGGATGATCGTGCTGTTCGCCTGCATCATGCTGATCAACACGCTGGTCGCCGCGACCACCGACCGGCGCCGGGAGTTCGGCCAGCAGCGCCTCGCCGGGGCGACCCGCCGCCAGGTGCTGGGCATGGTCATCCTGGAGGGCGCGGTGCTGACCGTCGCCGGGCTGGTGATCGGCACCGTCGCCGCGCTGCCCACCGTGCTGCCGTTCAGCTACGCCAAGACCGACAGCTGGCTGCCCGACCCGGAGGTGGGTATCTGGCTCGGTACCGCGGCGGTGGCCGTGGCGGCGACGCTGGCCGCCCTGCTCGGCTCGGCACGCCGGGCCCTGCGGGCGCCCGCCGTCGAGGCGGTGGCGGTGGCGGCCTGAACTGGAGGGAACCGACATCGTCACAGCCGGTTCGCGGCGGGCTCGGGCTGGCGTGGGACGTGCGCGAGGCGGGCCCGCCCGCCTCCCACGCCCTCGATCTGGCGCAGGGTCTCGACAAACAGCACCGTGAGCGCCGCTACCAGGCGCACTCCGGGCCCGGTCATGATCTGGTGCCCACCCGGCACGGTCGTCAGTCGAGCCGTGCTCACCGTCCGTGTGATCATCTTGGTGAGGTGGAGCGGGCTTGTCTCGTCCTGCTCGCCGTGGATCAGCAGTACCGGCAGGTCGGGCAGCACGCGCGGTGGGAGCTCGGTCGGCAGCTCGCCGGCGAACGGCTGGTGCACCAGGGGAAGTCCCAGCAGGATCAGGGCGTCGGGTCGCAGCGCCGGTGAGCCCGCCAGCGACAGCGAGCGCAGGGCCCCGGTGTCCGAACCGAGCAGGATGAACGGCACGCCGGGCACCCGCGCCTCCGCCAGCGCGACGGCGCCGTGCTCCTGGGTGGACAGGTAGGTCACGTCGTAGCCGTCGATCGCCAGCCGCACGGCGGTCCGTTCGTAGCTGTCCACGCTCTCGCCGCGGCCGGGGATCATCACGATCGAGGCCCGCGGCGGCCGGCCCGCGTCGGCGGCGGGCCAGAACCGGGTCGCGGCGCGGCCGACGAAACCGAGCACCTGGCGGCCGGACCGGATCGGGTTCCGGGTGTCCGTCGGAGAATGCATGATCTGCTCCAGGGAAAATGGGGGCCGGTGCGGTTGGAACGCGCGAGACGGCCCAGGCGAGGATGGGAGTGGCGGTAAGAAAGACCGCCCGGTGGGCAGCCCAAAGAAAACATGCCACGCAGGATGAGAGAGAACACGGCTGTTACCGAAAAAGTCGGAAGAGCGCCGGAGTGGACGTCGCTGAAGGTACGCCTGCCGTCGCTGGAAGAGCCGACACCGGAATCGTGGGGCCGAGCGGGCGGACGAATCCGTCCTGGTGGCCTGGCTCGGCTCGCCCTCGGTGAGGTCAGCTGGCGGGTGACCGCGTACAGGCGGCCGACGCCACCCGCAGGAAATCGATGTGGCCGCGGATTACGAGGCGTGTCGTCTGCAGGAGCCGCCGGGTCGCCCTTAGAGACTGCTGTGTCGCCCGTGGAAACCGAGGTGTTGCCCGTGGAAACCGAGGTGTCGTTGAACCCGGCCGGAGCATGGTCCAACTCTGTGCCGTCACGGCGCGGATGTCAACACCATTACGAAATCCGCCCGGCCGGGTCTGCCTGACGAAAGTACCGCGGGGCCGGGCGGTGGTATTTCCGGTTCCGTCCAGGACGGGGGTCGAGGTCACGGGGACCATCGGCCCCGGGCACGCAGGATCGGGAGCACACCCTCCCCGAACCAGTACGCCTCCTCCAGGTGGGGATACCCGGAGAGCACGAACTCGGTGACGCCGACCTGGTGGTAGGTCTCGATGAGGTCCGCCACCTCGTGGTGGCTGCCGACGAAGGCGGTCCCGGCGCCGCCGCGGACCAGCCCGATCCCCGCCCACAGGTTCGGGAAGATCTCCAGCTTCGCGGTCGACCCGTTGTGCAGCGCGAGCATCCGGCGCTGGCCCTCGGACTCGCTGCGCGCCAGCTGCTCCTGCACCGCCGCGACCGTCCGGGCGTCCAGGCCGGCGATCAGGCGGTGCGCCGCCGCCCAGGCGTCCTCGGCGGTGTCCCGGGTGATGACGTGGGCGCGCAGCCCGAAGCGCGGCGCCCGCCCGGCCGCCTCGGCCCTGGACCGGACCTCGGCGAACTTGGCGGCGACGGCGTCCGGCGGTTCGCCCCACGTCAGGTAGACGTCGGCGTGGCGCGCGGCCACCTCGACCGCGGCCGGCGACGAGCCCCCGAAGTAGATCTCCGGTGGCGGGTCGGGGAGCCGCGACAGCCGCGCCCCGCTCAGCCGCACGAAGCGGCCGTCGACGTCCACGGTCCGTCCCCGCCACAGATCGGAGAGCACCGACAGGTACTCGTCGCAGCGGGCGTACCGGTCGTCCTTGTCGAGGAAGTCGCCGTAGCCGCGCTGTTCGTCCGCCTCGCCGCCGGTGACGACGTTGAGCAGCAGCCGCCCGCCGGAGAGCCGTTGGAACGTGGACGCCATCTGTGCGGCCAGCGTCGGCGAGACCAGCCCCGGCCGTACGGCGACCAGGAACTTCAGCCGCTTCGTCGCCTCGACCAGCATCGCCGTGGTCAGCCAGGCGTCCTCGCACCACGAACCGGTGGGGGTCAGGGCGCCGGCGAAGCCGAGCTGCTCGGCCGAGCGGGCGATCTGGCCGAGGTACTCGAGTGTCGGCGGCCGGCCGCGGGTGCTCGCCGTGGCTGGTGCGCCGTGCCCGCCGCCGACCACGTCGCGCGCGTCGCCGGAGGTGGGCAGGAACCAGTGGAAGGTCAGGGACATGCGTGGGCTCCCGGCGGAGGGGACGTGGCGTCGGCATTCGCCACGTCAAGGCCACCAGGTGGGACGGGACCGGATCTCGGGCGACCGGATCGTGACGAGGCGGCGCGGGAGCGGTCGGACGCCCTGGCGGCCGGCGTGGCCGAGGAGCGTCTCAGGAACAGCGCATGCTGCCGCTGCGCGCGAGGTCGACGGCGAGACGTCGGATCAATCTCAACTTCATCGACACGGAAAGTAGTATTTGCCGAGAGAGAGCCGCCGTCAACCGCCGACCGGAGGTCGCGGTGACCCACAACGTGCCAGTGGCCCACAACGTGCCGGTACAGCCGGCGGAGCACGGTTCGCTCGCCGCCGACTGGGAGCCTCGGGGCGAGGCCGACTGCCGGGTACGGACGATCATGGATCGGGTGGGTGACAAGTGGTCGGTCGCGGTCGTCACCGAGCTCACCGCCGGCCCGCGGCGCTTCAGTGAGCTGAAGCGGGCGCTGCCCGGCATCAACCAGCGCATGCTGACCAGCACGCTGCGCGTCCTGGAGCGGGACGGGCTCGTCACCCGCACGGTGTACCCGCAGGTGCCCCCGCGCGTCGACTACGAGCTCACCGGCCTGGGGTGAACCCTGCTCGACACCGTCGCCTCGCTGCTCGACTGGGCCGAGCGCAACGCCGACGGGATCGACGAGGCCCGTCGGCGCTACGACGCCCGCGGTTAGTCCGCTAGTCCGCGGATGCCGCGACGGCAGCCCCTACGACGGCAGCCCCCGCGACGGCCGGTGCCGCGGGTGGGCGGCGGAGAACCAGGGAGCCCAGGAAGGCCACGCCGACCGAGATGAGGCCGCAGATGACGGCGGCGAAGAGGCCGGCGTCCGCGCCGCTGCGTGCGGTCTCGGCGAAGAAGAGTGCCCCCACGCCGGAGACGCCCAACGCCGAGGCGAACTGCTGCGTGGTGGTGAGGACGCCGCTCACCGTCCCGCTGATGTCGGGGGGAGCGGCCGCCATGACACTCGCGGCCAGGGCCGGGATCACCAGGCCGTTGCCGATGCCGGCGAGCATCAGCAGCGGGGTGAGCTCGTAGGCGGTCATGCCGGTGCCCTCGACCGACACCGCCACCGCGATTCCGACCAGGGACAGGGCGGTGGTGAGCGCCCCGGCGGTCAGCACCCGCGGCCCGTACACGGTGACCAGCCGGCGCGCCGCCAGCGAGGAGAACGCGAAGACCACGCCGAGCGGCGCGAACATCAGCCCGGCGTTCAGCGGGGAGCGGTGCTGGCCCACCTGCAGGAAGATCGTCAGGGCGAGTAGGAAGCTGCCGAAGAAAAAGAAGTACCCCGCGCTCATCACCATGCCGCCGACGACCGCCCGGGACCGCACCACGGCCGGCGGGATGATCGGATGCCCGCCGGAGCGCGCCAGCCGGGCCTCCCAGGCCCCGAACCCGCCGAGCACCACGATCCCAGCGGCGAGCGCGAGCCACGTCCACAGCGGCCAGCCCTCGTCGCGGCCGAGGGTGAGCGGGATGAGGACGAGCCCGATGCCGAGGGTCAGCGTGCCCAGCCCGACCGGGTCGAGCCGCTCCGCCCGAGCCGCGCGCGACTCGCGGACCAGCCGCCGCGCCCCGACGAGCGCCGCCAGCCCGATCGGCACGTTGACCAGGAAGATCGGCCGCCAGCCGAGGCCGAAGATGTCGAGGTCGAGCAGCACCCCGCCGAGCACCTGACCGCAGACCCCGCCGAGCCCGATCGTCACGCCGAAGAACGCGAACGCCCGCGGCCGCTCGGCCGGCGGGAAGGTCACGCTGATCAGCGCGAGCACCTGGGGCACCATGGCCGCGGCACCGACGCCCTGCAGCAGCCGGCCGCCGATCAGCACCGCCTCGTTGGGCGCGAGCCCGCACATGGCCGACGCGGCGGTGAAGACCGCCATCCCGAGCAGGTAGATCCGGCGGCGGCCGAACCGGTCACCCAGCCGGCCGCCGGTGACCAGCGCGGCGGCGTAGGTGAACGAGTAGCCGCCGACGACCAGCTCAAGCCCGGCGTTGGACGCGTGCAGGTCCGATTCGATGCTCGGTGCCGCGACGTTGACGACGAACACGTCGAACAGGCTCATGAAGCTGGCGATCAGGATCACGGGCAGCGCCCGCCACCGCCGCGGATCGACGCCCGCCTCGTCCACCGCCGCCACGGTGCTGGACGGCGGTGCCCCGGCGGCCCGGGCGTCGCCGTCCCCGCCGCTCGCGCCGGCTGGATCCATCTCTGTGACCTGGGCCTTCGTCATCTGGTTCCTTCCGCGACAGGCGCCGGACCGCCCGCCGAACCACAGCCCCGCACCCGCGGACCTGTCGCGCACCTCATCGGTGACAGCGAAGTCCACACCGGACGTCGGCATTCCCGGCCCCGGCCGGCCGGACGTGCGCGAGTTTCCGCCCGCGACGGCCCCGGGCCGGCCTTTTCTCTGCGGCGGCGCAGGTCATTGGCCTGCGCCGGGTTTGGCGGACGGCATGGTGACTCCGGACACACACCGGACGCGGCCGCGTCGTGGCAGAGTCGTGGGCTGGTGATCGCGCGGCGGCGCGGTGGCGGTGGGTGCGGCTGTGGTGGAGAGGAGCCTGATCTCGTGGAGTACGTCAAGCTGGGGTCGACCGGCCTGGAGGTCTCCCGGGTCTGCCTGGGCTGCATGAGCTACGGCACCCCGGGGGAGGGGAACTGGCCGTGGTCTCTTGACGAGGACGCGTCGCGGCCGTTCTTCCGGCGTGCGATCGAGGCGGGGATCAACTTCTTCGACACCGCGAACGTCTACTCGCTGGGCCGCAGCGAGGAGATCACCGGCCGGGCGCTGAAGGACTTCGCCCGCCGGGACGAGATCGTGCTGGCCACCAAGGTCCACTCCCGGATGCGGTCCGGCCCGAACGGGGCCGGCCTCTCCCGCAAGGTGATCATGCACGAGATCGACGCGAGCCTGCGGCGCCTCGGCACGGACTACGTCGACCTCTTCCAGATCCACCGCTGGGACGAGACGACGCCGATCGAGGAGACGCTCGAGGCGCTGCACGACGTCGTGAAGGCCGGCAAGGCCCGTTACGTCGGCGCCTCGTCGATGTACGCCTGGCAGTTCACCAAGGCGTTGTTCATCTCCGAGCGGCACGGCTGGACCCGTTTCGCGACGATGCAGAACCACTACAACCTGCTCTACCGGGAGGAGGAGCGGGAGATGCTCCCGCTGTGCGCGGACCAGGGGATCGGCGTGATCCCGTGGAGCCCGCTGGCCCGCGGCCGCCTCACCCGCGACTGGGACGCCACCACGACCCGCGCCGAGTCCGACCCCTTCGCCCGCGCCTTCTACCAGGACGACGACCGGCTGATCGTCGAGGAGGTCGCCCGCATCGCCGACGAGCGCGGCGTGAGCCGGGCCCAGGTGGCGCTGGCCTGGGTGTCACGCAATCCCGTCGTCACCGCGCCGATCGTCGGCGCCACGAAGCCCGGGCACCTCGACGACGCGCTCGCCTCCCTGGAGCTGACCCTCACCGACGACGAGGCCGCCCGGCTGGAGGCCCCGTACCGCCCACGGCCCGTCACCGGCATCCAGGTGCCGCAGCGGCGACGGCTCTGACGTCCGGCTGAACTCGTCAGGACACGTGCGGTGGCCCCGCGGCGAGCCGCGACACCCGGCGCGGACAGGATCGCGAGTGTCCTGCGCCCGGAAGGCGGCCGCCTCGCCCCTCGGTCGCGCCGTCGCCCCGGGGCGGGGTTGCTGACCCATCCGGTCCGGCTCGTCGTGCTGGGTTTCGCGGTCACGGTGGCGGTGACGGCACTGCTCCTGCTCGCACCGGTCGCGACCGAGTCCGGCCGGACGACGTCGCCGCTGGTCGCCGTGTTCACCGCGACCGGAGCCGCGAGCGGGGCGCTCGCCGTCGTCGACACCGGCGCCCACTGGACCACCTTCGGCGAAGTCGTGATCATGGGGGCGGTCCAGCTGGGCGGGCTCGGGTTCATGACCTCGGCGTCGCTGCTGGGACTGCTGGTGTCGCGCCGGCTGGGTGTGCGGATCCGGCTGCTGACCGCCGCCGAGACCCAGTCGTTCGGTCTCGGCGACGTGCGTCGGGTGGTGCGCGCGGTGGCCCTGGTGACCTTCACCGTCGAGGCCGTGATCGCCGCGGTGCTGTTCCTGCGGCTGTGGCTGACCTATGACAGGTCACCGGCCCGCGCCGCCTACGAGAGCGTGTTCCACTCGATCACCGCGTTCAACAACGCGGGCCACTCGCTCTACGGGGACAACCTCGTCGGCTTCGCGGCCGACCCGGTGATCATCCTGACGGTGGCCGGCGGTGTGATCCTGGGCGGGCTCGGGTTCCCGGTGCTGTTCGAACTGCGGCACGAGCTTCGGACACCCCGGTACTGGTCCCTTCACACCAGGGTGACGCTGCTGGGATACGGGATTCTGACCGTCGCCGGCACGATCGCCGTCGCGGCGACGGAGTGGCGCAACGCCGCGACACTGGGGGAGCACGGCGTCGGCGACAAGCTGCTCGCGGCGTTCTTCGCCAGCACCACCGCGCGCACCGCGGGCTTCAACTCGATCGACTACGCGGACGCGGACGCGAGCACGCTCGTCGTGACCGACGTGCTGATGTTCATCGGCGGCGGCAGCGCGAGCACCGCCGGCGGAATCAAGATCACAACATTCATGATCCTCTTCTACGCCATCCTGGCCGAGGCCCGCGGCGACGAGACGGTGGACGCGTTCGGTCGCCAGATCTCCCCGGCCGCGCTGCGCCAGGCGCTCGCGGTCGCGCTGCTCGGCGTCGCGCTGCTGGTCGTCGGCACGTTGTGCCTGCTCTCGGCCAGTGACCACACCCTCGACCAGGTGCTCTTCGAGGTAACCTCCGCCTTCGGCAGCGTCGGCCTGTCGACGGGGATCACCGACGAGCTGCCCGCGTTCGGGCAGTGCGTGCTCATCATGCTGATGTTCATCGGCCGGACCGGGCCGATCGCCGTCGCGTCGGCGCTGGCGCTGCGCGAACGGCGGCGGCTGTACCGCCTACCGGAGGAAAGGCCCATCGTTGGCTAGCCGACATTCCGAGGACGGCGTCCTCGTCATCGGTCTCGGTCGTTTCGGAAGCACCCTGGCCGAGACCCTGCAGGAGCTGGGACATCACGTGGTGGCCGTCGACTCCAACCACGACCTGGTCCAGCGCTGGTCCGGGAAGCTCACCCACGTGGTCGAGGCGGACGCCACCAGCGAGGAGGTGATGCGTCAGCTCGGCGCGCACGAGTTCCGGCAGGCGGTCGTCGCGATCGGCACCGGGATCGAGGCCAGCGTGCTGGCCACCGGTGTCCTCCTCGACCTGTCCGTCGCCGAGGTCTGGTCGAAGGCGATCACCCGCGAGCACGGCCGCATCCTGGAACGCATCGGCGTCAACCACGTCGTCTATCCCGAGCGGGACGCCGGTGAGCGGGTGGCCCACCTGCTGACCGGCCGGCTCATCGACTTCCTCGAGCTCGACGACAACTACGCGATAGCGAAGCTGCGCGCTCCACGCGCGATCTGCGGGCGGGCGCTGGAGAAGACGGCGCTGCGCAGCAGGTACGGGATCACCATCGTCGGAGCGAAGAAGCCCGGCGGCGAGTTCACCCACGCCGAGGCCGGAACGGTCCTCGACGTGGGTGATCTCGTGGTGATCGCCGGAAGGACGGACCGGGTCGAGAGCTTCGCCGCCGAGATCGGCGGATCCTGAGACCGCTCGCCCGCGGTGGTGAGGCATCGCGGTGGTCAGGTGTCGCGGTGGTCAGGCGTCGTGCCGGGCGAGGAGCAGGCCGCCGGTGAGGAGCGCGGCCAGCGCCCACAGCGTGAGCACGCCGAGTCCCTGCCACGGTCCGATCGGCACGGCGTCGACGTCGCCGGTGGCCTGGACGGCGAGCCCGGCGCTCATCGGCCCGGTCTGCTGCAGGTGCCGCCGCCAGCCCGGGTCGGTGACCACCTGGGCGATGATCGGGAACACGTACAGCAGTCCCAGGACGATCCCGGACGCGGCCGCCGGGTTCCGCGCGGCGGTGGCCGTTCCCAGGCCCAGCAGGCCGATGAGGACGAGGTACAGCACGGAACCGACGGCCGCCCGGGGGACGACCTCGTGCTCGGGAAGGACGAACCACCCGACGGTCAGGGACCCGAGGACGGCGGGCACGGCCGTCACCGCGACGACCCCGGCGACGACGACGGCCTTGGCGGCCAGGAC
Organism: Parafrankia sp. BMG5.11; assembly: GCF_004337455.1. Classification (NCBI taxonomy): domain Bacteria; kingdom Bacillati; phylum Actinomycetota; class Actinomycetes; order Frankiales; family Frankiaceae; genus Parafrankia; species Parafrankia sp. BMG5.11. The sequence goes on from NZ_SJXI01000112.1 coordinate 31,729, forward strand.
AGCCGTCCGCCGGGGCAGCGCGGTGAGCGTGACCCGGACCATCCCGGTGCTGTACTCGTCGCCGATCACCAGGACCGCGAGGACGGCGACGACGGCCTGACCGACCTGGACCCCGGTGAGGCTCAGTCTCGTCAGGTCCTGCCCGCAGCCTCCCGGCGCGCACCCGGTCGCCGCGGCCACCGCGGCGCTCGACCCGACCGTGCTCACGATCACGGCGAGCGCCAGCCCGAGCGTGCCGGGCGAGGTCCGCAGCTTGGTCCACTCGGCGTGCAGGGCCGATCTCACGCGCTCCTCCGCCGGAGAAGGACGGCGGCCGTGCCCAGGGCGAGGGCGGCCCACCCGGCGAGCACCCCGAAGCCGGCCCACGGGGCGAGGGGGAAGTACCCGTTCGCCGGCGTGTAGAGGTTGGCGACCTGCGGATACCGCGTCGCCGTCTGCTGCAGCGCGAACGCCGCCGCCGGGCTCACCCGCAGCAGCCACCGCGCGGCCCCGTCCGGCAGGACGGTCATGGCCAGCAGATACGGCAGGACGAGCACGGCGACGGCGGTCGCCACCGCGGTGACACCGCGCCGCAGCAGCGCCCCCAGCCCGAGCGCCAGCACCGCGGCGACGGCGAGCAGCGCGGCGGTCCCGACGATCACGCGCAGCTCGGTCGGCGTCGTCGCGGGGTGGACGTAGACGCCGTTGCCGCGCAGCACGCGCTGGCCGAGGACGACGGCGACGGCGGCGGCGACCAGGCCGGTCACGAACGCGACGGCGCCGACCACGACGGCCTTCGCGGCGAGCAGCCGGCCGCGGCGGGGGCTGGCGGTCAGGGTGGTCCGGATGAGGCCGCAGCGGTACTCCGCGGTGATGAACCCGGTGCTGACGACGGTCACGACGAGCAACATCACGAAGGTTCCGACGAGGGTCCGGGCGAGGGACACGCCGATACCGGCCGCGCCGGCGACGGCCGGGGCGATGTCGCCGGAGCCGGTCACCGTGAACACGCCGCCGGCGCGTTCGAGATCGCCGCCGGGAACCCGCGGTGCGGGCCCCGGCATGCCGACGTTCTCGCCCTCCCACGCCGGCCGCGCCACCTGGCCGGGCGCGCCGGCCGAGCGAGCCTCGTCCCGCACGAGGAGGTGGTCGAAGGTCCCGGTCGCCTCGGTCGGGCCGCCCGCGGTGCCGGCGCCGAGCGATCCGCCGACCCGCTCCGCGTGCTGCGGGGACGTCGTGACCAGCCCCGCCTCGACCGTCGGCGGCAGGCCGGCCAGCCGCACGGAGCCGACCGTGGTCCACGTGGTGCCGTCCGGCGACTCGGCTCCGGCCACGGTGTCGCCGGTACGGGTGAGCCGCAGCCAGCGCGGGGAGTCGGTGCTGACCGGGCCGGGCGTCCCGGCACGGTCGTGGGTGTAGTCGTACTGCATCCGAACGCCGTGGCCGCCGGTGACCAGGACCGCGGCGTAGGACGAGCCCTGCGCCGTGCCCGCCTTGAGGATGAGCCCGGCCTTGGACCACGGCACGACGGCCGGGCGCGACCCGTGCGGAGACGCCCCTGGCGTGGCCGCCTCGCGTGCAGACGCCTCGTGGGGAGACCCGTCGTCCGGTGGCGGCCCGTCCGGGCCAGGGTCCAGCAGGCGGCTGGTGAGCGAGGTGACGCGGACGGTGATGCTGCCGTCCCCGGTGAGCGGGCGGTGCGCGAAGGCGAAACTGTCGACGACGACCTCCCCGCCGGGCCCGACCGGCGGCAGGCACTCCGACCCGGGCCCGTTCCGGCCGCACGAGCCCTGCATGCCTGGCAGCAGGCCCAACAGGATCGTCGCGCCCGCGGCCGTGACGGCCGCCACGACCCAGCCGCGGACGGTGCGGAACTTCGTGAACTCGGCGCGCAGCACCTGGCCGAAGGCGTTCATCGGGCCCGCGCCGGGTCCACGGCGCGGAACTCGACCTCGTCGCGGGTGAGCGCCAGATAGACGTCCTCCAGCGTCGCCCGCCGCGCCCCCGGCGCGGTGGCCAGCAGGTGAGCCACCGGCGCGTCGGCGATGACCTTTCCGCGCCCGACCACCACCACGTGGTCGGCGGTTTCCTGCAGTTCGCTCATCAGATGGCTCGACACCAGGACCGCGCGGCCCTCGGCGGCGAGCGCGCGCAGGAGCCGGCGCATCCACACGATGCCCTCCGGGTCCATGCCGTTGAACGGCTCGTCGAGCAGGAGCGCCGGTGGGTCGCCGAGCAGCGCGGCGGCGATCCCGAGCCGCTGCCGCATGCCGAGCGAGAAGCCGCCGGCCCGGCGCCGGGCGACCGCCCGCAGGCCGGCCTGATCGAGAACCTCGTCGACGCGCCGGGCGGTGAGGCCCTGCGAGTGGGCGAGCCAGAGGAGATGGTTGCGGGCGGTCCGGCCGGGCTGCAGCGCCGCGGCGTCGAGCAGGGAGCCGACGTGGCGCAGCGGGTCGCGCAGGCCGCGGTAGGGATGGCCGTCGACGAGGGCGTCACCGGCGTCGGCCCTGTCGAGGCCGAGGATGACGCGCATGGTGGTGGACTTGCCCGCGCCGTTCGGGCCGACGAACCCGGTGACCTGCCCCGGCCGAACGGCGAAGGTCATCCCGTCGAGGGCGACGGTTCCGCGGAACCGTTTGCGCAGCCCGTGCACAGTAATCATGGGTCCGGGTTCTACGCGTGCGCCGGTGTCATCCCGGTGCCGGTGGACGACACCGGGCTGACACCCGGGGCATGGCACCGTGAGGGGCGTGCGTGTTCTGGTGGTCGAAGACTTCGAGATCCTGGCCCGGACCCTGGGCACCGGGCTGCGCCGTGAGGGCATGGCGGTCGACGTGGTCCTCGACGGCGCCGACGCTCTCGATCACCTGGCGGTGACGCGGTACGACGTGGTGGTCCTCGACCGGGACCTGCCCGGCGTGCACGGCGACGAGGTGTGCCGGCGGATCGCCGCCGCGCACTCGGCGAGCCGGGTACTGATGCTGACCGCCGCGAGCACCGTCAGGCAGCGCGTCGACGGACTCGGTCTGGGCGCCGACGACTACCTGCCGAAGCCGTTCGACTTCGCCGAGCTGGTGGCCCGGGTCCGGGCGCTGGGCCGCCGTCCCGCCGTGGCGCTGCCGCTGATCCTCGAGAGCGGTGACCTGACCCTCGACCCGACCCGCCGGGTCGCGTCCCGCGCCGGGCGCCGCCTGGATCTGAGCCCGAAGGAGTTCGCGGTCCTGCAGTGCCTGCTCTCCTCGACCGGACGGCTGCTCTCCGCGGAGGAGCTCCTGGAACGGGTGTGGGACGAGACCGCCGACCCGTTCACGACCGCCGTGAAGACGACGATCCGCCGCCTGCGGGCCAAGCTCGGTGATCCCCCGGTGATCCACACGGTCCGCGAGGGCGGCTACCGGATCGGTGAGTCGTGACGCTCCGGTGGACGCTGCGGACGCAGCTCACCCTGCTCTACGCGGGCCCGTTCCTCGTGTCGGGCGTCCTGCTGCTCTCCGTGCCGATCCTGCAGACCCGCCAGTCCGTCCCCGTGGGAGTCCCGCCCGGCCTCGGGACGAGCGCCCCGCCCGGCCCGGACACGTCCCGTCTCCTCACCGTCTCCGCGGTCGCCCTCGCCGCCATGGTGGTGATTTCGATCATCCTCGGCTGGCTGGTGGCGGGCCGCTTCCTGCGCCCGCTGCGCACCATGACCGCGACGGCACGGGACATCTCCGCCACCAACCTGCACCGCCGGCTCGGGCCCCACCGGCGGCCCGGCGAGTTCACCGAGCTGGCGGGCACGCTGGACGACCTGTTCGAGCGGCTGGAGGCGGCGTTCGCGTCGCAGCGGCACTTCGTCGCCAACGCCTCCCACGAGCTGCGGACGCCCCTGACCGCCACGCGGACGGTGCTGCAGGTGGCCCTCGCCGACCCGGACGCGACGGTCGACTCGCTGCGGGCCGCCTGCCAGGACGTCCTCGCTCTCGGCGAAGCACAGGAGAGCCTCATCGAGGCGCTGCTCACGCTGGCCGGCGGCGAGCAGGGGGTGGAACACGGAGAACCGTTCGATCTGACGGTCGTCGCCCGCGGCGTCCTGCTGACCCGGCGGACCGGAGGCGTCGACGGCACCGGACGGGACGATGGCGTCGAGGGCGTCGAGGTGACCAGCGCGTTCGGCGCGGCGCCGACGGCCGGCGACCCACGGCTGGTCGAGAGCCTGGTGGCGAACCTGGTCGACAACGCGCTGCGGCACAACGTCCCCGGCGGACGAGTCGAGATCGTGACGGCGGCCACCAGGCACGGAGCACACCTCACGGTCCGCAACACCGGACCGGTCGTCCCACCGGACCAGGTCGAGCGGCTCTTCCAGCCGTTCCAGCAGCTCGGCGGCCAGCGGGTCCGGCGGGGGGCCGCCGGGCACGGCCTCGGGCTGGCGATCGTCCGCGCCGTCGCGGGCGCGCACGGCGCCACCCTGACCGCGCGCGCCCGGCCCGAGGGTGGCCTGGACATCGAGGTCCTCTTCCCTGGAGTCAGGATCCCCTGAGCCAGGCCTAAAGATCCACGCTGTCGTCGTCGACCGGGTCGTCGTCGACGAGGTAGGCGCCGCCGTCGTCGTCGAGGCCGAACGAGGCACCACCGGCTCCGGAGCCGGTGGTGCCGTAGTCCTCGGGGTGCTTCCACCCGCCGTCATCGGAGTGCTTCGCCTCGTGGCTCTCGTGATGCTCGTGGGTTCCGCCGGTCTCGTGGACCCCGTCGGTCTCGTGCGGGTCCGAGTCGTGGAGCTTCGTCTCCTCGGCGCCGGACGCGTCGTGGTGGGTGCCCGTAGCCGTCTCGGCGTTCGAGCCGTGGCCCGGGTCGAGGTCCCAGTCGTGGTCCCAGCCCTCGCCCCAGCCGGCGCCGTCGACGGAACCGGCGTCCAGGCCCGCGTCGCCGTGGCGGGTGACCGGGTCCGTCAGGTCCGGGTCGGCGTGATGCCCGGCATAGTCGTCGGCGTAGGCGCGGGCCCGGTCGAACTGGCTGGTGAAGATCGACATTCCTGCTCCCCGCGGGTCAGAAGGTGGATCAGAAGTCGACGAAACGGGGCGTGGCGACGGTATCCCGGGCGGCCCGGAGATGGTCCGCGATCGCGCCCCGCCCGACCCGGATCCCCGCCCCCGCGGGATAGCGTCGCAGCACGTCCAGCCGCGCGAGCCGGTACGCGACCGCGCGCAGCACCGCCTCCCGGGTGTGGACGGGCGCTCCGCGCAGCTCGGACGTCATCCGCCGCGCGGTCTCCCACCGTGGCGCGAACAGGTTCTCGGTGAGGACGTAGCCGAGCACCGGCAGGGTGGTCGAGACGAGGACGTTCCACCGGTCGAGCAGCGTCGCCCAGCCGCGCGCGGACTGCGCCCCCAGCTGCGCGGTCCGCTTCTCGCCCTGCGTGTAACGGCTGTAGGCCTGGGTCGCCCCCGACACCAGGAAGACCGGGTTCAGCAGCGCGGCGACGCCCAGGGAGACCGCCGTCCCGGTGTAGTTGGGGCGTGGCAGCGCCGCCGGGTCCAGGTCGAGCAGCCGGGTCGCCTGGGCGGCGAGCTGCGCGGTCTCCGCCGCCGCCCGCTGCACCGGCGTCAGCGCCGCCCGCAGCCGACCCTCCTGCGCCTTCAGCCAGGCGGGCTCGGCGCCACCGGTCACCGGTTCCAGCAGCAGGGCGTCGCGGTGGCGCACGAACGCGGGCAGCACCGAGCCGACCTGGTCGAGATGGCGCTGCAGCTCGACCAGGCCCTCCGCGAGGGTCGCGGCCGTCCGCGCCCGCGCCTCGTCGTCCGTGGGCTGTGGCACCGCCCGGCCCAGCTCGGCCGCGGTACCGTCACCGAGCAGCACGGCGTGCAACTCGTAGAACGGCCCGAAGATCGTATAGAGGAAGTAGTCCTCCTCCAGCCCGACGGCCGCCCGCAGCATGTCGGGGACGGCCCGCGGCCCCGCGGTGGCGTGCCGGCCGGCCACGATGTCGGTGTGCACCGCGCGGACCAGCTCGAGCTGGCCGACGATCGAGACCTCGGCGTCGCCGGTCGCCACCCGCAGACCGGCCCGCTGCTCCTGGGACGTCCCCTCGACCGCGCGCAGGGCCGTGAACGGCAGGCGCAGCTCCAGGCCGGGACCGCGGACCCGCAGCGCGTCCGGCCCGACCGCGCAGACGACCGGCCGGCCGTCGGCGAGCTCGGCCGGGTACGGGCCGTCCGCCAGGGTTCGCTCGGCGGCGGTGCGCAGCGCCGGATGCTCCAGCAGGCGCCGGCCGAACACCGCCGACTCGCTCTGCACCGTCACCGGGCCGTGCTCCGGGTCGACGACGACGAACCGCTCGGCCGACCCGGCGACGCGCAGCCGCGAGTCGAACAGGTCGAACCTGGCCACCACCCGGGCGCTGTAATGCTCCTGAAGCTCGAGGGCGGTGTCGTCGAGCACGCAGTCGACCCTGGTGACCTCGGCGTCTCCCGCCAGGCCCCGCGCCGACACCGGGGCCGACGTCCCGATGGCGGCCGGCGCGTCCGAGGCGTCCGCCCGTACCGTCCCCGTTCCCGCCGCCGTGAGGAAGGCGTGCAGCACCTGCGGGGTGACCAGGTGCAGGACGACTCCGGTGAGGAACCGGCCGTCCAGGACGGCGCCGCCGCTGACCACCGCGACACTCGGGCCGCCCGGGCCGACGCCGATTCGGTTCAGCGGCCAGTCGAGCAGCGCCCGCCCGCGGGCCCGCAGCTCCAGCCGCCCGCCCCGCACGACCACGTACGCCGTCAGCTCCCGTGGCGCGGCGACGGCTGGTGTCGCCTCCATCGCGGACGGCGCGGCCGCGGTGGGCTCGGCCTCGTACAGCGGTGTCACCGAGACCGCGCACGGGCTGACGAAGGACGTCGATGCCGCGTCCGCCAGCAGCGCGCCCCGCAGGCCGGTGAGCAGCGCGAGCGCCTCGGTCGGCAACGGTGCCACCGTGGACGCGGCGAACGCCCGTCCCGCCGGTAGCCGCAGGTCGACGACGAGGCGGCCGCTGTGCTCGACGAGCTCCACCGTCGCGCCCGGGTCGACGGCCGGCTCGAGCGCGGTCACGGTGGTGGCCCCACCGAGGACGTTCGTGTCATGGACGTAGGCCGCGGGGTGGTCGGTGAGCACCAGCCGGCGGCTGCCCATCCGGGAGAAGCCCTGCGATCCGTGCTCCCGGAGCGGGAACCACGCGCTGTCGAACACCACCTGCCCGCGGATCCGCTCCAGCCCGCCGGAGGCGGGCCCGCCTCCGGCCGGTCCGAGGGACGTCCGGCTGGCGGACGGCGGGTCGAGCGGCGTCGGATGCACAGGCGGGTCCTCGGTCTCGGGCTTCTCGTGTTCCTCGCCGGATGCGGCTCAGCGGTGGCTACAGCCGACGTTCACGGAGTGGAACCCTATCCGCACGTTAGCGCGGATCATCCCCATCGATGCCGGCCCCCTGTTCACCAGGTGCTGTCGACCAGGCCGGTGCCCAGATACACCTGGTCGAAGCCGTTGCCGTCGTTGTCGTCGGTGTAGGCGATCACGATCTGGCCCCACGGGTTGACGCCGAGCGCCGGCTCGTTCTGCTTGCCGGCGACGGTGCTGTGGACCCGCAGCCGGGGCAGCCGGCCGGTGACCGTGCCGTCCGGGTTGAGGCCCTGGGCGTGGACGTCGGTGGACTCGCCCCAGGACACCACCGCGTTGCGCTGGTCGTCGATGCCGGTCTGCGGGTCCGCCCCGGGCAGGACGACCTCAGGTCCGGCCGCGTTCGCCGCGCTGAAGGAACGGGCGCCGACCTGCGCGCTCCCGTTCTGGTCGGTCTCCCAGGCGACGACCTGGTCGCCGTTGAGGTTCGCGGCCACCGACGGGTGGAGCTGGTTCCCCGCGGTCGTCACGTCGGCGACGGACTGGGCCGCCTTCACCCCGCCCGAGGAGGTGAGGATCTTCCGGCCGATGTTGAACGACCCGTTGCCGTCACCGTCCTCGTCCCAGACGACGACGGCGTTGCCCGCGGCGTCCATCGCCACGTCGGGCCGGCGGTGGGTGCCGCCCGTCGCGTGCACCTGGACCTCGTAGGTCCTGGCCGACACCGACGCGAACCCGGACACCCGCACGGTCGGTGCCGCGGTGCCCTGGATGTCCTCGAACGCGACCGCGAACCCGGGGCCGTCCGGGTCCGCCGCGACGTGCGCGTTGAGCTGCTGCCCGTCGGCGTTCGCGTTGGCCTGGGCCGAGCCGGTCACCGTGCCCGCGGTGTTCACCGCACGCACGGCGATGTTGTAGTACCCGTTGCCGTCAGGGTCCTCCGCCCAGATGACCACCGCGGTGCCGTCCTCGCGCAGGGCGACGTCGGGCTGGACGTGCCGCCAGCCGCCGCTCCCGCCCGCCGACAGCTTCTTCTCGTACAGCGACGTCCCGTCGCGGTACAGGCGGAGGTACACCTCGGTGTGAAGGGTGTCCTCGGGGGCCGTGGTATCCCGGTCGTCCTCCCAGACCACGGCGGTGTAGCCGTTGCGGGTCGCGGACACCTCCGCGTTGTCCTGGTCGCCGGTGGCGTCGGAGTTGGCGGCCGTCCAGGTGACGTCGGCCGCCGTGGTCCCGTCCGCCGCCGCCGTGCCGACGAGCGCCCCGGCGAGGGTGACGGCCGCCGCGGCCCCGACGACCGCGACGCGGGTGCTGTGCCTGCGCATGCCTGCCCCGTTCACACCGTCTGGAGACCGGGGTTGCCGGCCTCGATCACGTAGCTCTGCACAGTGGTGGCCGCGCTGCCACGGACCGTGACCTGGTTGAGCGCGCGGAAGTCCACCGTCATCTGGGTGGGTGTGGTGACGGTGCGGACGTAGCCGCGCCGGTTCCAGTTGAACTTCACATGCGGGTTGAGGCTGGACAGGCCGGTCCCGGCACCGGCGCCGTCCCCGCCCGAGGTGATCGAGGTGGACACCAGCTCGGTGCCGATCACCTTGTTCTGGGTCGCGTAGTCGTCCATGATGTCGGCCGCCCAGTGCTGGTGGACGTCTCCGGTGAGCACGACCGTGCTGGTGTTGCCGCGGGCCTGCCAGCCCGCCTGGATCCGGCCGCGGTTGGCGGTGTAACCGTCCCAGGCGTCCATGCTCTTCGAGCCGTCGGCGGCGGCGAGGCGCTGGGCGAAGAACACCTGCTGGCCGATGATGTCCCAGGTACCCAGGCGCTGGCCGAGGCCGTCGAGCAGCCATGCCTCCTGCGTCGCCCCGGTCAGCGTGCGTGCCGGGTCGTCGGCCGCGGCGCAGACCTTCGTGCCGTCACCGCACGCCTGGTCGTCCCGGTGCTGCCGGGTGTCGAGCATGTGGAAGGTGGCCAGGCTGCCCCAGCGCAGGCGCCGGTAGAGCTGCAGGTTCTCGTTGACGGGAACCTGCGCCGACCGCAGCGGCATGTGCTCGTAGTACGCCTTGTAGGCGGCCGCCCGGCGGGCGGTGAAGTCGCCGGCCGGACTGGTGTCGTTGCGGACGAGGTCGGCGTAGTTGTTCTCGACCTCGTGGTCGTCCCAGACCGGTATCCACGGCGCGGCGGCGTGCGCGGCCTGCAGGTCGGCGTCGGACTTGTGGAGCGCGTGCCGGACGCGGTAGTCGGCCAGCGAGCTGATCTCGGCGCTGGGCACGTGCGAGCGCACGCCGGACCCGGCCGCGCCCTCGTAGATGTAGTCGCCGAGGTGCAGGATGAGGTCCGGGTTCTCCTCGGCCATCCGGCGGTAGGCGGTGAAGTAGCCGGCCTCGTAGTGCGAGCACGAGGTGAACAGCATCTTCAACGCGGGGCTGGAGCCGACGGCCGGGGCGGTCCGGGCCCGGCCGACCGGCGAGATCTGGCCGGAGGCGCGGAAGCGGTACCAGTACTCCCGGTTGGGCTGCAGGCCGCCGACCTCGACATGCACGCCGTGCGCCCAGGCCTGGACGGCGGAGACCGAGCCGCTGGCGGCGATCTGGGTGAAGTACTGGTCCGTGGCGACCTGCCACTCCACGGTGACGGCGCCGCTCGACATGCCGCCGAGCCCGTCCGCGGCGAGGGGCCTGGGCGCGAGGCGGGTCCACAGCACGAATCCGTCCGCGCTGGGCTCGCCCGAGGCGACGCCCAGCGTGAACGGATAGGAGGCGGCACGGGCCGCCGCGGCGCCCGCCAGCACCGTTCCCACGCCCGCAATTCCGCCGAGAACGACGGACCGTCGGCTCACCTGGCTCATGAATGATTCCTACGACCTGCCGAAGCAACCGGAGGTGCGATCCAGAAAGCGTTCACGGCCCGTTGGCCAGTGCGATCCCAGGTCCCGTCTCGACGGATCATCCGTCATCTGCTCGACGCCTGGAAAGGTCTATGCACACAGCACGGTTTATGGCAGGGGCACGGCCGCGGAAGAAACCAGGAGACGTGTTTCGCACCAGGCCCGCCCACGGCGGCGGGGGATTTCGGGTCGAGCGGCGTCGAGCCGTTCAGGCACATGGCCGCGTACTGCCCGTCAGGGGCCGGATTCCCGCGCCGCGGGTGTGAGATGGGCGGACTCGATCTGATCGAGGTGTCGGGTGCTGTTGTGCTTGACGAGCTGCCAGCGTGCCGCCCCGAACTCCGGCGCGCGGTGTGACCACCAGGTGATCGAGCAGTGCGCCACGGCGAAACCGACCCCTGGGCGCGACGGCAGCCGCAGGAACCGTGTGTGGGCGGCCTCGACGGTCTCGGCATGCGCGACGACGAGCACCCGCTGCTCCGGATGTCGTTCGATGATCTCTCCCAGAGCTGCCATCGCCCTGGCGAGGTACTGGTTCCAGCTTTCCGCGCCCTCGGCGAACGGCCGGTCCGGCTCGTCGCCGGGGCTGGCACCGAACGCGGCCCAGATCTCCGTCCAAGGCCGGCCGTCCGCGACGCCGTGCTGCGGCCCCGCCAGTGCCGGCTCGACGGTGACCGGCACGCCGAGCCCGCCGGTGGCGAGTTCCGCGGTCTCCCGGGCACGGCGCCTCGACGAGACGTAGACGGCGTCGAAAGGCTGGTCGTCGTGCATTCGGCGAAGCCGCCTGCCGAGCTGCCGCGCCTGGTCACGGCCGCGTTCCGTCAGTCCGGTGCAGCCGATCTCGCCGCCCGCGACACGTCTGAGATTGCAGTGCGCCTCACCGTGCCGCGCGAACAACAGATCCGTCTCCATCGCCGCGATACCCCCGTCTCGGAATGCGCCTGTCGCAGAGAGTGTCACTCACCACGCTGCGACGCGTACCGATTCGCGGAGGACGAATGCGCGAGCGGCTCAACGTCGGCACCTCAGCTGACGGAGCTGGGCGGGGAGCCTGGCGCCCAGGGATCGGGCGTGTACGCGGAGCCGGTGTCGCGTCGCCACTGCATCCATCGCTGGAGTTTGGTCAGGGGCGTGAATCCGCTCGCGGCGTAGTGGGCGTGCGCGTCTTCCGTCACCAACGTGAACTGTGAGATGCCGCGCAGCAGTCGATGCTGGAGCAGCCCGCACACCAGCCAGCGCCCAACACCTTTGCCACGATGGTCCGCATCGACGTAGACGTCGTCGATGAATCCGACGGCCACCCGGTCGGTCACGCAACGGGCGACTCCCCGCTGCCGACCAGCCGGATCGTAGACGCCCACGGTGAGGGAATGGTCGAGCGAGGTGTTCACAGCCTCCTGGCTGCGGCCACGCGACCAGGCGGCCTCCAGCGACAACCACCTCCACACCTGGTGGCGGTCCAGGAGCTCGGGACTGTCCGACAGCTTCCACCCCTCGGCCTGTAACGGCTGCCAGGGCGGGTTCGCCGGCCTGTCCAAAGAAGTGATCACGTTTTTCATTGTGTCGCCAGTCTCCCACCCGGGAGACTGGTCGAGGTGAAAGGCGCACGCGATTTCCACCGGTGGGTGGTGCGCCGGGACTTGCGCGCACCACCCACCGGTCGGGTCGTCAGGCGATGAGGTTCACGTTGAGAACCTGGCCGACCACCGGGTGACGTAGGAGGAAGCTGGTCGGGTGATACGTCCGCTGGCCCGCGACGTCGCATCTCACCTGGACGGTCGCGGTGCTGGGGACGGAAGGATTGGCGAAGACGACTGAGAAGCGCCCGCCCACGCCCGCCGAGGCGCCGTGCGACTCCCCGCCGCCGCTGATCAGCAGCGACTCGGCCGAGCCGATCCTGCACTGGACGGTTCCGGCGACCGCCAGCGGCCTGTCGTGGCGGCCTCGGTGGCCATGTGCAGCTGCTCGGCCTCGATGATTTGACGAGCCAGATCCTGTTCGGAAATGCAAATTTATAAATAAAAATGACTGATTCGTGGAAGGCGGTCCGGGAGGGTCGGGGTGGCTCACGATCCGGCGTCCCTGCTCCGCTCCCACGCCGAGCCACGCGGCGATGTCGTTCGTCGTCCACACGGGGACGTGGCTTAGTTGTGGTCACAGCAAAAGCCTGGCGGGTGCAGCTGATTTAACCCGCTACTGTGGGTTATACCTCCCAGCGGGGCGGCCCCGCCCGGTGTTAGCAGCACCGGAACGGGGCCTCGATCCGAACCCTGCCAAACCAGGAGCCCGAACCGTGCCATCCAGCATTCCACAACGCTCCGCCGTCTCCGCGATGTACTCCCACGTTCGCGCGCTCACGCTCGTCCCGACCGCCGTCGGCGGCCGGCTCGTGTCCGTGCGTGTCCTGCGTTCAGTCCTGCTCGCGATCGCCTACTACCTCGACGCGGCGGACTGGTCGGGAGCATTCCCGTCGATGCCCACGCTGGCCGCGCGGGCCGAGGTGTCCGTGTCCACCGCCCGGCGCGCGGTGCGCGGTGCGCGCCCTGGAGGCGGCCGGCGTCCTGGTCACCGAGCTCGGTGGCGGCCGCCGGTCGAACCGGTACCGCCTGGTCCGCCCAGCGCCAGCGCCAGCGCCGGTTCCGGTCCCGGTGGTCGGTGACGCGGTGGCGGGGGTCTCCGCCTGCCGTGCCGCGCTCGTCGCGGCCGGACGGGGCCGAACTGGTGGCGCCCGGTAGTAGGGCGCCGCGTTGGTCAGATTCTCCGGGTGGCGAAGCGCGCGGGCTCGCGCATGACGGTGGGGCGCCGGTCTCGGTGGCCTCGGGTCCTCAGCGCAGGGTCGAGGTGATCCACGACTCGCAGGTGTCGGCGCTCTGGTGGTTGGTGTCCCACTTGCAGCCCTGCCACCGGAAGGAGAGGATCTCCGACTGGACGCCGGCGATGGAACCCGACCACTCGACCGGGTCGCAGTCCCCGGAAAGATATTTGCTGCCCTCACGCGGGTTCCCCTGCGAATCCTGGTAGGCGTACTGGACGTAGATGCTCCAGGCGTCGCCGCAGGCGACATCCTTGACCGTGAAGGAGTTGCGGCCCTTCTCCAGGTTGGCGGTTCCACTGTTGAACCAGATCCAGCCGGCAGTGCCTCCGGCGCCGTGGAGGACGAGCTGGCTGGTCGTCCCGCCGTCCGGGTCGGGCGGCGGGCGGGTGGTGGGCGGCGCCGGTGCGGCTGGTGGCGCCTGCGGGGCCGGTGCCTGTGGGTTCGGTGTGGGGCCGGGGGTGGGCACGTCGCAGCAATGGCCGCAGGGCTTCCGGCACGCCGTCGAGGTCGGGCTCGGCGTTCAACCTGCGCAGCGCGGAGGTAACCGGCGTGTTCACCGGCGAGCCGGCGAACGGCTGGCGCCCGGTCGCGGCGAAGGCCACGCAGAGGGCCCACGCGAACACATCCGCCGCTGGCCCGGCGTGCTCGCCGAGGAGCTGTTCGGGTGCCATCCAGGCGGCCGTTCCGATGACGTTCCCGGTGTCGGTCAGTGCCGTCTCGTCGAGAGCGCGGGCGATACCGAACTCGATGACCGGGACACGTGGCGCGCA
>NZ_SJXI01000113.1:0-59337 GCF_004337455.1 Parafrankia sp. BMG5.11
CCAGACACGACCGGCGAGCACGCAGAGGCATTCTGGTCAGAAACTCCTTCGTCGGGCCGGCTCTCCGAGGCGGCTGGAGAACCGGTGGTCATGGCTGGTCGGGCAGCGCCCGGGCCGGCGCGGCGAGTGGCCTCGCCACGGTAGTCCATGGCGGCTGGGCATCCATGTCGATCGTCACCGACGTGGGACGGGGCACCCGCCGGCCGGGAACAGCCGGCGGACCGCCGGCGGCACCGGCACCCGCGGCTCGCTCCACACGAAAGCAGGACATCCAAGCACCGTCGTCTCGGTGTGCGGGCAGTCACAGGGCCGACGGAGATCGCCGGGAGCGGGCACCGAGCCGGCGGTGGAGCGGCGCACGTTGTCGACGGGGCACCCTCGGCACCGGCCGACCTGCCGTGTCGCGTCCCGCCGGCGGCGAGCGTGGGCGGTCGCCCCGGTACGGTCGGTAGCAGTGGTGGCAGGGCTCACACGCGCGGCGGCGCGCCGGGCGCGTCGCGTCGTTCGATCGCACGGAGGAGTGGAACATGCCGTTAACCAGCCCCAGCGACGTCTACTACGATCCCTACGACGCCCAGATCGACGCCGACCCCTACCCGGTCTGGCGGCGCATGCGCGACGAGGCACCTCTCTACTACAACGAGAAGTACGACTTCTACGCCCTCAGCCGCTTCGAGGACGTCGAGCCCTGCCTGAGTGACTGGAACACCTACCGGTCCGGCCGGGGATCCATCCTGGAGCTCATCAAGGCCAACATCGAGCTGCCCTCGGGAATCATTCTCTTCGAGGACCCGCCGATCCACGACATTCACCGCAGCCTGCTCGCCCGGGTCTTCACCCCGCGGAAGATGAACGCGCTGGAGTCGAAAATCCGCGAGTTCTGCGCGCGTTCCCTCGATCCCCTTGTCGGGACCGAGCGCTTCGATTTCATCCGGGACCTCGGCGCGCAGATGCCGATGCGCACGATCGGCTTTCTCCTGGGAATCCCGGAATCCGACCAGGAGGCGATCCGGGACCGTCTCGACGAGGGCCTGCAGCTGCGCGAGGGTGAAGAGCTCTCGGTCTCGGCCGAGGACTTCAACTCCGACGAGTTCGGCGCCTACATCGACTGGCGGGCCGAGCATCCCTCCGACGACCTGATGACGGAGCTCCTGAACGCCGAGTTCGAGGACGAGACGGGCACCGTCCGCAAGCTCCATCGAGAGGAAGTGCTCACTTACGTCACGATGCTCGCCGGGGCCGGGAACGAGACGACCACGCGGCTCATCGGCTGGACCGGAAAGATTCTCGCCGAGAACCCCGACCAGCGGCGCGAACTCGTCGCGGACCGCTCGCTCATTCCGAACGCAATCGAGGAGCTGCTGCGTTTCGAGGCGCCCTCACCGGTGCAGGCGCGCCATGTCGCCCGCGACGTCGAACACCACGGCCACACCGTGCCCGAGGGCAGCATCATGGTGCTGCTGAACGGCTCGGCGAACCGGGACGAGCGCCGCTTCGCCGACCCTGACCGCTTCGACGTCCACCGCGACGTCGGCCGCCACCTCAGCTTCGGCTATGGCATCCACCACTGCCTCGGGGCCGCGCTGGCCCGGCTCGAGGGCCGGGTCGCCCTGGACGAGGTCCTCAGCCGGTTCCCGACCTGGGAGATCGACTGGGACAACGCCGTCCAGGCCCGCACCTCGACGGTCCGCGGCTGGGAGACGATGCCCGCCTTCGTCCGGTAGGCCCCGCCGCCATTGACTAGGGAATTGGCAACATTAGACTGCCTTCAACATGGATGATGATTTAGCGAAGGCAGATGATTTAGCGGCGGTATGCGCCGCTGGGTCTTTTCCGTCCTCCCCCGTGCCAGACCCGCCCGTGTCAGCGCGTGACCGGTCCCGCCGACCCCGGCCGACCCCGGCCGGAGGCTGAGGGTATGCACGCGCTCGACGGCGTTCGGATCTACGCGACCCGCGACGGCTGGCGGCGGAAGGACGACCACCACTTCGCCGTCCAGTGCGGCCACCCAGCGATCGGAGAAGAGCATGAGCATTCGAGTCGTCCAGTGGACCACCGGAGGTGTCGCGCGCAGCGCGGTGCGCGCCGTCCTCGCGCATCCGCGCCTGGAACTCGTGGGCTGTTTCGCGTGGAGCGCCGAGAAGGACGGCAAGGACGTCGGTGAGCTGTGCGGCTTACCGCCGCTCGGCGTCCAGGCCACCAGCAGCTTCGACACGATCATCGCGCTGCGGCCCGACGTCGTGCTCTACATGCCGTTGCTGTGGGACGTCGACGACATGGTGCGGCTGCTCGAGGCCGGCATCAACGTCATCTCCACGGCGAACTTCCTCACCGGCCGGTCCTACGGCGAGAAGGACATGAACCGCCTGCACGAGGCCGCGCGGCGCGGCGGCGTGTCCCTGTACGGAACCGGGATCAACCCTGGCCTGGCCGGCGTCGTGGGCCTCACCGCGGCCGCGCTGTGCCGCGAGGTGGAGAAGATATCGATCTTCGAGGCGGCCGACTGCACCCACTACGCGTCGGCCGAGACGTGGCAGGCGCTCGGCTTCGGGTCACCGCCGGACACCCCGGGGCTGGCCGACGCGGCGAAGCAGCGCCAGCTCGTCTTCCAGGACGCGGTCGAGGTGATCGCGAAGGCCCTCGGCGCCGATCTCGACGAGGTGCGCTACGCACCCGAGTTCGGGCTGGCGACCAGGGACCTCGACCTCGGCTACATGACGATCCCGCGGGGCACCGTGTGCGGACTGAAAGGCCGCTGGCAGGGCATCGTGCGGGGCCGGCCGCTGATCGAGCTGGGCCTGCTGTGGCGGCTGGGCAACGCCATGGAGCCCGACTGGCCGATCGAGGAGGGGTACGTCATGGAGATCCGCGGGCACCCCAACGTGCGGCTCCGCTACGAGTTCGAGTACTCCGCGGACGCCGTGGACCGCGACGCGCACACCGCCAACCCGGCGGTGAACGCCGTTCCGGCCGTGGTGGCCGCGCCCCCCGGCCTGGTCACGGCGGACGACCTCCCACTCGTGACGGCCGGATCCATCGCCGCACCGTGATCTCACCCCGGCCTCGGCGGCGCCCTCGCCGCCGAGGCCGGCACCGGGGCCGGGGCCCTTCGCCCTGGCGGGGTCAGCCGCCGCGGGCCTCGACGAGCGCGCCACGGTTGATCTTCGTCGCCTCGCTGCGCGGGAGCGCCTCGACGATCTCGATCGTCTTGGGCACCTTGTAGGCGGCGAGCCGGCTCTTCGCGTAGGCGATGACCTCCGCGGACGACGGAGGCTGGGCCGGGTCGGCAGGCTGCACGACGGCGTGCACCCGCCGGCCCCACTCCGGGTCCCGCAGCCCGATGACGACGATGTCAGCGATCTTGGGATGGTCGATGAGCGCCGTCTCGACCTCGGCCGGGAAGACGTTCGCCCCGCCGGTGATGATCACGTCGACCCGGCGGTCCACCAGGTACAGGAAGCCGTCGGCGTCGAGGTAACCGAGGTCGCCCACGGTCTCGAAGCCGTCGTCGGTGCGGCGCAGCCGCGGGGCCTGGCCGAGGTAGGTGTAGCCGCCGTAGCTCGACCGCGGCGCGCGCAGGTAGATCTCGCCGATCTCACCGGTCGGCGCCGGTTCGCCGTCGGCGCCCAGGATCCGGACCTCGGTGCCCCGGAAGCCACGTCCCACGCTGCCCTGCCTGGACATCCACTCGTCGCCGCGCAGCGCGGTGATGCCGAGTGCCTCGGTCATCCCGTAGGCCATCACGATGCGCTCGGCGCCGATCAGCCCGGCCCACCGGTGCACCAGCGACGGCGGCATCGGCGCCGCACCCTGCATGATCCACTCGATGCTGGACAGGTCGCGGCCGTCGACGTCCGGCAGGTCGCCGATGCGCTGCAGCATGGTCGGGGTGGCGGTGAACGTGCTGATCCGGTGACGCTCGATCACGCCGACGACCCGGGCGGCGTCGAACTTCTCCATCACCACCAGCCTGTCCCCCGCCAGCAGGTTGTACAGGGTGGAGAACCCGTTGGCGTGGTACATCGGGGCGAGTACCAGGATCACCTGCGGCCGCGGTACCGGGCTCCACTGGTCGACGAACGGCGCGGTGGCACGGGCGTCGAAGACGGCCGGCCGCGCGTTGAGAATCACCTTCGGCGTGCCCGTCGAGCCGCTGCTGCAGATGCCGTTGGTCTGCGGTGACGTCGCGTCGGGCAGGTCCGGGACGGCGAGGTCGGCCGTCGCGTCGATCCACAGGATGTCCTCGGGCCCGAGGAACACCGGCGCGTCGACGGTCTCCCGCAGCCGGGTGAACTCCCAGTCCGGCAGGTCCCAGCGCACCGGCACCGGCACGGCGCCCAGCTTCCAGGCCGCCAGCGCGCTGAACACGAACTGCGGCGAGTTGCGCAGCCCCAGCCCGAGCAGGTCGCCGGGGCCGAGCCCGCGGGCCGCGAGGGCACCGGCGAGCTGGCCCGAGCGCCGATCGAGCTCGGCCCAGGTGAACGCCGGTTCGGTGCCGTCCAGCGCGATGTGGCGTAACGCGATCTCGTCGGGGCGCTCACCGACGAGCTCTCGAATCCGCCGTGCGTAGCTGACCGTGTCGTCCACGGCGTGTCCCTCCGTAGGTCCCGCCGGCTCCCACGGAGGGACGAGTCCGAAACCGACTCCAATAATTAACCGTGTCCGGCGTCGGGCGAAACCGTTGGACGCGATCCGGCCCGTTTCACGGTCCCGGGAGCGCCGCCCGGGCCCGGGTCCGGCTGCCTCCCGCGCGTCGTCGCGGGTACGCGCCAGCGGACGTCCAGGCTGGGTGCGCGGCGGTGGCCCCGACCGGACGGAGCCGGGCCCGGGGCCCGCGGCCGGATCGGGCGAGTCGGAACTCGGCGCTCGGAACATCGCGAGAGGGTCATCATGAAGATCGTTGTGATCGGTGGCGGCGGGCTCGTCGGCTCCCGGGTCGTGGCCCGGCTGGCCGGGATCGGGCACCAGACGGTGGCCGCCTCGCCCCGGACGGGCGTCAACGCCCTCACCGGCGAGGGCCTGGCGGCCGCTCTCGACGGCGCCGCCGTGCTCGTCGACGTGTCGAACTCACCGTCGTTCGAGGACGACGCGGTGCTGCGCTTCTTCGAGACCTCGACCGCCAACCTGCTCGCCGCCGAGGCGGCCGCCGGGGTCGGGCACCACGTGGTGCTCTCGGTGGTCGGCACCGAACGCCTCGCCGCCAGCGGGTACTTCCGCGTGAAGAGCGCCCAGGAGGCACTGGTCGCGGCCGGCCCGATCCCCTACTCCGTCGTCCGCGCCACCCAGTTCTTCGAGTTCGTCGGCAGCATCGCCGACGCGGGCACCGAGGCCGGCACCGTGCGCGTCCCCCCGGTGCGCATCCAGCCGATCGCGGCGGACGACGTCGCCGCCGGGGTCAGCGGCGCCGCGCTCGGGACACCGACGAACGGCGTCACGGAGATCGCGGGCCCGGAGCGGTTCCGGCTCGACGACCTCGTCCGCACGGTGCTGTCCGCCCGTGACGACCCTCGCCCCGTCGTCGCCGACCCCCGGGCACGCTACTTCGGCGCGCCGCTGGATGATGAAACCCTGGTGCCCGGCGACGGCGCCGCGCTCAGCGAGACCCACCTCGTCGACTGGCTGAAGGAACGGTAGGTACCACCCGGTGACGACCTTCGCGCTCATCCCCGGCGCCGGCGGCGCCGCGTGGTACTGGCACCGCGTCATCCCGCTGCTGACGTCGCGGGGCCACCAGGCCGTCGCCGTGGACCTGCCGGGCGACGACGAGTCCGCCGGGCTGCCGGAGTACACCGCCCTCGTCCTCGACGCGGTGCGCGGGCAGGACGACGTGGTCGTCGTCGCCCAGTCGCTCGGCGGGTTCACCGCGCCGCTCGTCGCCGCGCGGACACCGGTGCGCGGCGTCGTCCTGGTGAACGCGATGGTCCCCGCGCCGGGTGAGACACCGGGCGACTGGTGGGGCAACACCGGCGCCGAGGAGGCGCGGGCCGCCACGGCGCGGGCGGCCGGGTACGGCACCGAGTTCGATCCGGAGGTGTACTTCCTGCACGATCTGCCGCGCCAGGTCGCGGCCGACGGTGAGGCCCACCAGCGGGCCGAGAGCGCCGCGGTGTTCGCCTCGACGTGTGACCTCGACGCCTGGCCCGACGTCCCGACCCGGGTCGCCGCCGGCGCCGACGACCGGTTCTTCCCGGTCGACTTCCAGCGGCGGGTCGCCCGGGAACGGCTGGGCGTCGAGGCGGACACGTTGCCCGGCGGGCACCTCCTCGCGCTGAGCCAGCCGCAGGCGCTCGTGGGCTACCTGCTCGCCACCTGACCTCGGTCAGGCTGCCGTACCCGTGTCCCGGGTGGTCAGATCCGGTCGGAAACCGTGCGCGCCAGGTCCTCGAGTGGCCCGTTGTTTTCCGCCGGGTCGTTGCTGCGCACCAGTTTGACCGATACCCAGCGGCCAGCCTTGTTGACGAAGATCCCCCCATCCTCGATATATGCCTCGTCGCCGACTCCTGACAACGGGCGGAGATCGTGGCCTATGCCACGCTCGGCGGTAAGATAATTCTTGGCGGTTTCCCCGACGAAGACCTCAACCTGGGCCGTTGGCCCGCTGGGTGGCGCTGTGTAGGTGCACGTCTCGGCCAGCAAAACGGGGCTGTTGAGCGACGTGCCGGCAAGTTTCTCGGCCTCCGGCCTGGACACGAGCGCGCAGGGGTTCGCTCCCACGCCGGCCGACGGCAGCGCCGGTTCCGCAGGCTTGTTTCCGCTGGTGGCCGGCGTGCGCTGTTGCCCGGGTGCGGGCGAAGGCATCGCCTCCGCACCCGGGGTACCGCACCCGGACAAGCCGAGCGTCACGAGGACCGCGAGTAGGGGCAGCACCGCGCGGCCTCCGACGTAAATACGATTCAGCACAGGAAGATCCACGCTGGCCCCCATTTGTCGGCGCCCGCCCCCGGGAAGCAGCGGCCCGAAATCCGATAGCGACATTCGCGGGGGATCTTCGAGTTCCTCGCCCCGCGAGGCTGTCATCGACGCGGGCCTCACCCGGGTCGGAGCAGGCGGGCCATCTTGCCCTCGAACTCCTCACGGGTGAGAACGCCTGCTTCTCGCAGCTCACCGAGCCTGCGCAGCCGATCATTGAGGTCCGGATCGCCAGGCGGAACGGCGACGGGAGTCGGAGCGGGTGACGCCAGGCCAAGACGGTTCCGGATCAGATCCGCGATCTCCCTGCCGGCACGCTTGTTCACGTTCGTGATCTCCGCCTGGCTATCCGATGCGAGGACGACAATTTTTCCCAGTACCAGCCCGGCAGCCCACTCCACCGAGGAGACGTTCCTCAGCGGGAATTCCTCGCTGGCCCTCCGCTTCCGACCTTCCAAAACGAACAGCAGGCGGCGATCAGTAAGTACCACAAGTCCACCGCCCTTACCGCACGAGCCCCTGGCCAGGCGCTCGACGCGTTCACCCTCCCACAGGTGTTCCGCAAGGTATTTGATCTCTCGGCTGCTCCTGCTCCTGAGCCGCATCTTCTGTTTGGCCTGCTCGATGTCCTCACGCAGCTGCGACATGCCCGGATCCCCCTGACCGAAACGTTATGATTCCTCACCCTCCGCGACAGCGTGAGGAAAGCCGACCAGTGGGCAGCGCGGGCCCCCGTCGGCGAGTTCCGTCCCGCGGACGAGACTGGGCTCGGGTAAGGGCCCGAGCCGACGTTGGTTCATGGGGACATGGTGGCTGTCGTTCGTTCTGTCCGGCGATCTCACCGGACGCATCCGCCGTGAGGGACCGTCCGGAACCGCCGGGGGGCTTGACGGCCGTCAGCAGGAGTGTCCGGCGCGGCCGGACGCCGGGCGGGCCAACTCGTGGGGCACCGTGTCGTATTGCGTCAGGCCGAACCTCAGCGGCCTTCTGCGCCACGGCCGGCAGGTGTCGGGTCAACGCAGACGGGAGGGAACAGCCCGATCAGTCGGGCTGGACGAGACCCGCATCGGCGTGGTCCGGCTGGGAGACGCCGCCGGCGGCGAGGAGCCTGCTGGCCAGCTGGGTCCGCGCCGTCACGTGCAGCTTCCCGAACACGGCGCGCAGGTGGTGTTCGACGGTCTTCTCACTGAGGACGAGCTCCCGGGCAACCTGACGGTTGGTGAGACCCGCGGCGACCAACTTCGCGACGGCGAGCTCCAGCGTGGTCAACCGGGATGCGTCCCGTTCCCGGCGACGGCCCTCCCGAGGTGTCCATCCGCATGCGACCAGTTCGCTCTCGCAACGGTCCAGATATGGACGGGCATCCAACAGGGTGAAGGTGTCGTGGGCGGCCTGTAGCTGCCTGACCGAGTCCGCGGGGCGGCCTGCCCCGCGTAGGAAGCTGCCGTAGGAGTGGCGGAGCAGCGCCCGTTCAAAGGGCAGCTCGATCTGCTCTGCCTCTGCGAGGCCCGCGCGAAAGGCTGCGGCGGCCGCGCCCGGGTTGTCGCGGAGCGCTTCCAGGTTGCCGCGGTTGCGGGCAGCGGCTGCCATCGCGGAGCGGCGCCCTCGCCGCCTGGCCGCCCTCTCGAACCGGATCAGAACCTGCTCGGCCCGGTGGAGGTCGCCGACCTCCACCAGCGCGTCGACAAGGATGTCCTGCCATCCGGATATGCCAGGCTCGGCATCGAGGTCCAGTAGCCCGGACCGGACCGGTGGTTCGAGGACGGCGACGATCTCGGCGGACCGGCCACGGGCCCGTGCCAGGTGTGCCATAGCGATGGCCGCGCTCGCGATGAGGTGGGGAAACCCGCTTTCGGCGAAGACCTGCGTTGTCCCGACGTGTTTCTCAGCCTGTTCCCACTGGCCGCGGGCTGCGGGAACCAGGACGCCGATCTGGTGGCAGTACGGGACCAGCGCGCCGTCGTCGGAGTCGGCCATCAGCGACAGCGCGAGATCGCAGTGGATCGCGGCGTCGTCCCAGAGCCCCGCCCGGTACTCGGCCTGAGCGAGTGTGGTCGTGACCAGTACCCGGAACAGCAGCGAGCGACCCCGGCTGGCAGCCAGGACTCCGCCGAGATCCCGGCGGGCGTCGGCGAGATTGTCGACCAGGGCGTAGATCTGTCCCCGGCCGGCGAGCACGTCCAGCTCGGCCACGGAGGCGACAGCGGGGTCCGGCAGGTCGGCGACCGACTCAAGCACCGCGTCGAGCTGCCCGCTCGCTGCCAGCCCGCTCATCCGCATCTGCCCGATGAGGTCGAACGCCGCGTGGCCGGAACTCAGCTCCAGCGCCCGCCCGGCCCACTCGGCGGACTCGGCGCCACGGAGTTTCGTCGAGTAGAGAGCGGCAAGCCATCCGGCGACCCGAGCACCAAGCAGCGGGTCGGCGTCGGTCCCGCTGTCGGGGGCACAGCGCTTCCAGGCGTTCCGCAGCAGCGTCTCGGCCTCGTCCGCATCACCGCGTTGGAAGGCGAAGCGGGCCAGCAGGTAGTCGCGCCAGGCGGTCGGCCGGAAACCGCGGACCTCGGCCTCCTTCCCGAAGAGATCAGGCAGGTCACCCGTAAGCAGTTGACAGTCCGCCGCCTCCAACATCAGCTGCTCGTACTCGGCACGCGCCGGGGCGAGCCGCGCAGCGGTGGACAGATGGCCCGCGGCGGCGGCCCAGGCCCCCGCGGTCGCCTCCTCCCGGCCCAACCGGGCCAGCTCCGTGGCCAGCGCGCCGTCCGGTCCGGTGGCGGCACGGGCCAGGTGGTGCAGCCGCAGGGCCTCCTCTTCCGCGAGAGCCGCCGCACGGGTGTGCAGCTCGGCCCGCCGCGCCAGTCCCGCCTGCTCGTAGATGGCGGCGTGCACCAGGGGATGCGGGAACCGAAGGCCCCGCGCGACCGGCTGCTCCACCAGCAGCCCCGCCTCGATCGCCTGCTCCAGAGCACGCAGCGGCTCGTCCAGCCCGCCGACCGCCGCGGCCTGGGACAACGTGGGATGCGCGCCGAGAACGCTGGCGGCGGTCGCCAGCTCCCGGCCCTGGACCGGTGCCGCCGCGAGCCTCGCCACGACGAGCATCGCGAACGAGCGCGGCACCGGAAGCGGCACCTCGAGATTGTCGAAGGCCTCGGCCGGGACCTGTTCGAGCAGCGCACGGGCGTGCAGCGGATTGCCCCCCGTGTGGGCCCGCAGGCGGACGCACGCCCGCCAGGACAGCGGCCCGGTGGCGTGCGCGGAGCTCAGGGCCCGCAGCTCGGTGTCGTCCAACCCTTCGAGCAGGATCCGGACAGTCCGCTCGTCCATCAGCAGCCGGCGGAGCCCGTCCGGCAGCTGCGCGTCCACCAGATCCCGGACCATCAGCACGGCGAAAACCCGGTCGGCCCGCAGCCGCCGCAGCGCGAACGTCAGCGCCTGCAGGGACGGCCGGTCGGCCCAGTGCGCGTCGTCGACGACCAGCACGACCGGACCGGAGCGCTGCAACTCGCCGAGCAGGTCGACCAGAGCCTCGCCGGCGACCAGCGGGTCGGGCGACGGGACCCGGCCGGCGGCCGCCGGCCCGCCCGGGAAAACCGGATCCGGCCCGACGACCCTGGCCGCTTCGGCCGTCAGCTGGTCGAGCACCCCGAAACTGAGTCCCGTCTCGTCCTCCTCGCCGCTCGCCCACAGCACGCATCCCACGTCCGTGTCGCCGAGGAGATGGCGGACCAGCGCCGTCTTACCGATTCCCGCCGGCCCCTCGAGCAGTGCGACCCGCGGCCGCCCACCCTGAACCTCGGCGACCGCGCGGCGTAGTTGACTCAACGCGTCCGGCCGCCCCACGAACAGCGCCCGGCCGCCATCCACCAGCCGGGCGGCCGGTGCCGCGGCGGCCGGCGGGGCGGCGGACGCCGGTTCGACCCGTCTCAACCGTCTGGCCGCCTCCGTGGCCGAGCGGTTGACGCTGCGCAGGCCGGCCATCCGTATCAATAGATTGTGGTAGGCGTCTTCCCATGCCTGCCTGTCCCGCAGATCGTCAGGCAGCGGCCTGCCAGACTCCTCAGCGATCCGGATACAGGTGTCGACGAACACCTCGACGTGATCCTGCGCGGGACGCACCGGCCGGCTTCTGCTGATCATTCCGTCGATGGTGCTGCGCTTCAGACGCAACGGAGGTACCCCGGGCCGCCGCCGCGGGGTCTTCGCACTGGCGGCCACCAAGTCACGGATCGACAGGCCCGCGGCGTCCCGCAGTGTCCGCAGCCGCTCCGCGAACTCCGGCCGCGGATCCGGTCCACCGCTCACCCAGCCCCCCACCCGAGGTGATCTCGGGGTGTCCGACGTCGCCGGACACCCCGAAAATGAACAATAACCCGCGCCGTGACCGGACAGTCGGGAGCCGTGACATGCGTCGATCGCCACACCGGTCGGTGGGCGGCATGTGCCGCATTCGTCGGCAGCGCGAGCTCCGGCCCGGGCGGTTCCGCGAAACCGCCGGCCGGCCTGCACAGTTTCGTCGTCGAGGAGGCGGTGTCCGCTGTTCTTGGACCTGTCGGCGAACGCCGGGGCGGGGATCGCGGCGGCCGGGTGGCTGCTGCTCACCCCGCTGCTGTGGTGGGGCACGTCGATCCGCTTCGAGCCCGTGTGGCTCGTCGTCGCCCGCCCGTGGCACCGGCGGCGCAGGTACGAGACGGATCAGCCGATGTTCTTCAGCGCCTCGCGACGAGACAAGGGCGACAGGGCGTCGCCGCGAGCGGTGACGAAACGGCGGACCTCCGCCGGGTCGGTCCAGGCGTACTGGCGCAGCGCCCAGCCGATCGCCTTGCGGATGAAGAAATCCCTGTCGTCGAGGTTCGCGTCGATGCAGGCGTACAGGAGGTCGAGGTCGGTCGCTGCCTTGAACGAAAGCTGGCAGATGATCGACGTGCGGCGCCGCCACAGGTCGCCGTCGCGGCTCCAGCGCAGTACCACGGGACGGATCGCGGCGGGGTCGGCGGCGAGCAGTGGGCCGACCCGGTGGGAGGCGATCTCGTCCACGTAGTCCCACCAGGCGCCGGTGACGACCATTTCCTCGTACATCTCCAGCGTCCCCGCCTGCTGGTAGGCGCGATAGGCGCGGTGACCGGTCAGGTCGATCGCCGCGTACCGCTCCTCCCGGTATGCGGCCTCCCGCCACAGCGCGAGGGCGGTCGCCGTCCAGCCGAGCGGGTCCGTCAGCGTCCGCGCGGCGAAGACGGGGCGCAGCACCCGCGTCCGGACAGGTTTCGGCACACCGCGGTAAGGCATGTCCGACTTCATGTACGCCTGCATGCCGGGCGCCCTCGCCGGATCGGCGGCACCCGCGAGCGCTGCCCGCACTTCCGCCACCAGCCAGCCATCGACCACACCGTCACCTTGCCTGTCCACGGCTCGACATACTGCCCGCCATGACCGACCAGCAGCTCGCGGCCATCCTCACCGGTTCGGCCGACGCCCCCGGTCAGGCTGCCGACTCGCCGACCGTCGGTCGCACCTGTCCATCCGTCCCGCCGCGACGAACTCGCAGCCAGCGGAAGCCGTAGCCGTCCAGGTCGAGCTCGACGGCGCCGCCGTCACCGGCGACCAGGTCACCGCCGGCCTCATCCGCTCCGGCCAGTCTCACCAGCCGGTCGCCGCGCTCGACACCGGCGAGCGCGAGGCGTATGCCGGCAGGCTCCCTGCCGAGGTTGTGCACCGCGACGACGGTCTGGCCGTTGAGATCGGTACGGTGCGCGAACACGGACGGGAGATCGGCGCAGTCGAGCACCGTGCAGGTGCCCCAGGCGAACTCCGGGCAGCGCCGGTACGCGCGGATCATCGCGGTGAACCAGGACAACAGTGAGCCGGGGTCGTCCCGCTGGGCCGCGACGTTGACATTCGCCGGCCCGAAGTCGCCTTCGACGACGGGTCCGACCAGTCGGTCGGGCCCGGCGGTCGAGAACCCGCCATTGGGACCACCGGTCCACTGCATCGGGGTGCGCACCGCGAGGCGGCCCTCGGCGGCCAGGTTCTCGCCCATGCCGATCTCCTCGCCGTAGAAGAGGGTCGGCGTTCCGGGCAGCGAGAACAGCAGGCTGTAGACGAGGCGGAGGCGCGCCGGGTCCCCACCGAGCATCGACGGCAGCCGCCGGCGCAGCCCGCGTCCGTACAGCTGCGTCGAGGGGTCGGGACCGAACGCGGCGAACACCTCTTTACGCTCGTCGTCGCTCAGCTTGTCAAGCGTCAGCTCGTCGTGGTTGCGCACGAAGGTCGCCCAGTGCCCGTCCTTCGGCGCGACCGGCCGCTCCCGCAGGGCCGTGGCGAGCGGGGTGGCGTCCTCGCGGGCCAGGGCCAGGTAGAGCTGCTGCATGCCGGGAAGTCGAAGCACATCGTCAGTTCGTCGCCGTCCTCGTCCCCGAAGAACGTTCGCAGGTCCGCGTACGGCAGGTTGACCTCGCCGAGCAGGATCGCCTCGCCGCTGCGCCGGGACAGGAACGCCCGCAGGTCACGAAGGTAGTCGTGGGGATTCGGCAGGTCCTCGGCGTCCAACAAGCCGGCCGTCTCCAGCAGGAAGGGGACCGCGTCGACCCGGAAACCGGAGATCCCGAGTTCCAGCCAGAAACCGATCACCCGGGCGATCTCATCGCGCACGTCGGGATTGGCGATGTCGAGGTCGGGCTGGTGCTTGTAGAACCGGTGCAGGTAGTACTGGCCGGCTTCCTCGTCGTACTGCCAGACGCTGTCCTCCTTGTCCGGGAACACCACGTCGGACGGGCCGTCCTCGGGGGGCTCGTCCCGCCACACGGAGAAGCCGCGGTAGCGCGAGTCGCGGTCGGAACGCGCCGACCGGAACCACGGGTGCTGGTCGGAGGTGTGGTTCACGACCAGGTCGGCGATCACGCGTATGCCCCGGTCGCGGGCGAGGCGCAGGAACTCGACCAGGTCGCCGTGGGTGCCCAGGCGAGGGTCCACGCCGTAGAAGTCGGTGATGTCGTAGCCGTCGTCGCGGTCGGGGGACGGGTAGAACGGCATCAGCCACAGGCAGGTGACGCCCAACTCGTGGAGATAGTCGATGCACTGGGCCAGCCCCTGGAAGTCGCCGCAGCCGTCGCCGCCGGAGTCGAAGAAGGTCTCGACATCCAGGCAGTAGACGACCGCGTTCTTCCACCAGAGGTCGGCTGTCCTGGTCAGCCTCACGCCCGCACCGCTTCCGGCTGCGCCGCCGCCGCGCGGGGGGAGTCCGTGAGTTCCGGCAGCACCGAGCCCGCGAACACCTCGATGAACTCGTCGAGCTGCTGGCCGACGTGATGCAGGAAGATCTCCTCGAAGCCGAGCTCGGTGTAGCGGGCGAGCCGATCGGCGTGCCAGCCCGGTTCGCTGGAGATGTTGACGGTCTCGGCGACGACGGCCGGCGGGACGTGCGCGGACACCGCGTCGAACGTGTCGACGTGGTCGATGTCCCAGCATGCCGGTGGCGGGAACACGTTGGAGCGCCACTGGTCGTGGGCGAGGCGCCTCGCCTCGTCGGCGTCGGGAGCGTAGCTGAGGTGAACCTGCAGGCGCAGGGGGCCGCGTCCGCCCGCGTCGCGGTAGGCGTCGGCGACGGCGCGCAGCCGTTCCTCCGGCCCGTTGACGGTGATCAGGCCGTCCGCCCATTCGGCGCACCAGGCCGCCGTCTCCGGGGACACGGCCGCGCCGACGAGCGCCGGCGGCTCGGCGGGCAGTGTCCACAGCCGGGCCCGGTCGACGGTGACGAGGCCGTGATGGGTGACCTCCTCGCCGGCGAACAGGGCGCGCAGCACGTCGACGCACTCACGCAACCGCGCCGCCCGGATCGGCTTCGCCGGCCAGGGATCGCCGGTGATGTGCTCGTTGCTGGCCTCACCCGTACCGAGCGCGGCCCAGAACCGGCCGGGGAACATCGCGGCGACCGTCGCGATGGCCTGGGCGCTTATCGCCGGGTGGTAGCGCTGGCCGGGCGCCGTGACGATGCCGAACGGCAGACCCGTCGCCTGCATCGCCGCGCCGAGCCAGGTCCAGGCGAAGCCCGACTCGCCCTGCCGGGCGCTCCACGGCGAGAAGTGGTCGGACGACATCGCCGCCCCGAAGCCGGACCGCTCGGCCAGAACGACGGCGCGCAGCAGCTCGCCGGGCGCGATCTGCTCATGGGACGCATGAATGCCGAAAAGAGTCACATCGCGCTCTTTGCCCGTCGAGTGGGTCCTAATCATCCGATGCCCGAACACCTGACGAACTGGCTTGAACACCGCCAGGAGTTCGCCCCGGCCGCCGCCCGGATCAGCGCCTGGTGGGCAGCAGTACCAGCACCGCCCTGGGTTCGCGACCTGTGGGGTGGGATGGCCTGGCACTACAGATGTGTCAGGCCGATCCAGGACCGCAACGGGCGGAAGATCGGGGTCTTCTTCTGCTGGTGGCCGGCCATCCGGCGCAGGATGTCGTCAAGTGCGGTGATGGCCTCGTCGATGTGCGGGCCCTTGTTCAGCATCACGCACTCGGCGCGCTGGCCCATCGCCGCGTCGGTGATCTCCGCGCGCGCCGGTGTGCCGGTCTTCGTCAGCTGGTCGAGGACCTCGGTCGCCCAGATGGTCGGCACGTGCGCGGCGGCGGCGAGCCAGAGGATCTCCTCCTGGAGCTCGGCGAGTCGCTGGTAGCCGCCCTCCACCGCGAGGTCGCCACGGGCGATCATCACCCCGGCCCGCGGGGCCCGCAGCGCCGCCAGCAGCAGCTCCGGCAGGTTCACGAACCCTTCGGTGGTCTCGATCTTCAGGACCAGGCCGAGGTCGTCCCAGCGCCCGGCGGCGCGGATCGCCTCCTGCGCCTGCTCGACGTCAGCCCGGCTGCGCACGAACGAGATCGCGACGAGGTCGGCGATCTCGACAGCGACGGCCAGGGCCGCCTGATCATCCTCGGTCAGCCCTTCATGTGGCACTCGGGTCGCGGGCAGGTTCACGCCCTTGTCCGCGCGCAGCTTCGCGCTCCGGCCCGAGGCGTGCAGCACTCGGACGTCGATGCTGTCTGTGTCGACCCGCTCGATGACGCCGGAGATCTTGCCGTCGTCGAGGGAGACCGGGTCCTGAGGGCGGGCGGCGTCGAAGACGGCCGGGAAGGTACAGCCGATCGTCGGCGGGCCGGCCGGGTCGTCAGGAGAGGTCGGGGCCGGGCGGGCCGGTCGTGGCGACAGATCGCGGGTGAGCCGCAGGAGATCGCCCTGGCTCACCAGGTGGTAGGGCGCCTGGCGCGGCAGCGGTCCCACCTGGCACCGGCGCTCGCCGTGCCGGAGTTCTACGCCGGTCTCCAGATAGGTCGTCTTCCACGCCTGCACGGTGACCGTCGACAGCCCCTGACGGGCCGCGACGTCGGGGCCCTCGGTTCCGGAACGTTCGTGTACCGCCACCACCTGCAGGCGGCGCTGTGACGAACGGGCGTCACGCAGCCTGAGTTCGTCGCCCACCCGCACGCCGGCCAACCACCCGCCGGCGCCGATCAGCGGTACCCGTACGACCCCGTCGCGGGAGTCCATCACCGCCGTGTCGACCGCGCCCGCGGCGTCGTCACCCGTGGCATCGTCGCGTACGGCGACCAGTTCGGCGGTGGCCGGCGTGACGGCGACGCCCCGCAGATCCCGCACCGGGCGAAGCCGCACCACCGCCGGCCCCGACTCGAGCGGCCCGGTGCGGATCTTCGGACCGGCCAGGTCCATTGACACCAGGCAGATCCGGTCGAGATCACGGGCGGCCGCCCGGACGTGCTCGGCCATCGCTCGCCACTCCCGCGGGCTGTCGTGCGCGGTGTTGATCCGGGCCACGTTCATCCCGCGGGCCACGAGGCGACGCACCAGGGCCGCGTCAATCGCGGCCTCGCTCGGCAGCGTCACCATGATCCGCACATCATGCTTGGGTGGCGGCGGGCCCAGCAGCGCGCCTGCGTTCGCCTCGATCCGGTTCCAGCCCTCGTCGTAACCCGGGATGCCGGGCTCGACATCGACAGCATCAGCAGCGAGGGCGGTACCTGACCCGAGTGAGCCACGCAGACTGTCCATGGCAGCGTGCAGGCTGGCCGCGACGCACGGCTCGCACCGGCCGAGTGAAGAAAGGCCGCGCCGTGTGAGCTCCCCCTGAACGGCCCGAATGTCGCGGCTGCGCAGCGCCAGATAGTGGAGCATGTTGCGGGCGCTGCCCCGATGCCGCGGGTGCACCGTCTCGAGGTCAGCGCGCCGCGCCCGCTCCGCCCGGTACAGATCCGCCTGGATGGCCGCCAGTTCGTCGAGCAACAGCAACCCGGCGTCGTCGCCCTGCTGCCTGCCGTCGCCGCGCCTCGTCCCATTCGCCGAAGTCATCCGTCGCCGCTCCCCGCTTGCCACCCGCCTGCTGGGACCGCCGGGCCCCGCGGTCAGGTCGTCCACCACACGTTAATCGTGGGCTTCACCAGAGGCCGTTCCCGTCTTTATCGGTCTTGACCTCGCTGTTCCGGCGTGGCGAGATACTCCACCGTCACGCCGAGGGGCGGATGCCCACGCAGCAGCCACCCGTCGCCCTTGCGGGTACGGCCGTCCGCGCTCGGCCAGCCGTGCCACCCGCGTGCCTGCCAGGCCTGGAACAGGTCTCTGATCCGTTCGCCGTGCGTACACAGCACGCTGTCCTCGGCCTCGTCCGAGGCGAGTAGATCCAGCAGGCTCTCCGTGGAGCCCTCGACACCGAGCACCGCGCAGCGGCGCAGGGGCAGTGCCCGGTCCACGGCCAGCGGGGCAACCGTCTGCTCGCAGCGCAGGGCCGGGCTCGTGAGCACTCGACGGACCGGCAGGTCACGGACCACGACGCCGGCGAAGGCCTTCGCCTGGCGGATTCCACGCGCGGTGAGCGGCCGGGCGGCGTCCACCCCCGTCCAGCCGTTCTTCGGCAAGGCCAAGGCATGCCGGACGATCACCACGGTGCGGGGATGAGTCGCACCACCGGTATCGACAGCGCCGCGGCCAAGGCACGCGGGGGCGAGCGCGACGAGCCCGACCAGGGAGACGGTCGCCAGATCCATACCACACGGCTACCCGCCGTCAGGTTAAGCCCATCCGACGAACGCCCGAACAACAGGATGCGACCGCAAGACCGCCCCCGCCCAGTTCCCACACGCCCTGTCAGCGCGACGAGTTGGCCGGCTGCGCGGCGCGGCCGGGTCACCGGCACCGACCTGCTGACCCGCTTCGCCACCGGCGCCGCGCCGGTGGACGCCTTCGGGATCGGCGTCGACGCGCCGCCCGCGCACACCGGTCTCGCTCCTGACCGGCTGGCGACCTACGACGACGTCTCACAGGCAGCTATGCACGAGCAGTTCGCGCGCCGCCGCGTCTACGTCCACCTGCCCCGCCGGGCCTCGCTCGGACTCTCGCTCCTGGAGGCGACGCACCTGGGCATGCCGGTGGTCGCGCTCGCCGTCACCGAGGCCTACGAGGCGGTACCGCCCGGCGACGGGGCGCTGTCCACCAACCCGGGCACACCGGGAACGCGGCACGCGCCTTCGTCGCGGACCCGCAGCTCGCCCACGCCCACGGAGCGAAGGCCCGCCAGGCCGCGCTCGACCGGTACGGCCTCAACCGCTTCCTGCGGGACTGGGATGCCCTGCTCGGCGACGCCGCCACGGACCGCTGAGACCGCCCTGCGCCGACAG
This sequence comes from Parafrankia sp. BMG5.11, assembly GCF_004337455.1. Lineage (NCBI taxonomy): Bacteria > Bacillati > Actinomycetota > Actinomycetes > Frankiales > Frankiaceae > Parafrankia > Parafrankia sp. BMG5.11. The sequence goes on from NZ_SJXI01000113.1 coordinate 18,580, forward strand.
CGAGTTCCCGCGCCAGCTCCACACGCAGACTGTCTCGTCCCGGACGTCTGTCTCGACGCACGGGATACGAGACTCTCGACAATGCCGCCACGACACCTGGCGCGACGCGGAATACGCTCGTGAAATGCATCAGGGAAGTCAGCGACCCGAGGAGTTTCAGCCAGATTCCGTGGCTTCGCCAGGTCGAAAAAAGGGATCCTTCCAGGTAAACCCGGTAGAACAGATGCTGATATTGCTCGGCATAGAACAGGATTTTCCGGAGGAGGACCCACCGATAGCCCGGCCTCGGTAGTCAGTCGCTCCGCCGAGGCCGGTGGGCCCGTGGTCTCCGGGCCGGGCGGCGGGGCTCCGTCACCCGCGGTGGGACAGTCCGCCGAACACCTCATCAACCCACAGGTCTCGGAGCCAGGACATTCCGACGCTCAGGCGCCCGTGTCCCAGGCGAGCTGCGTGAGGTCGACGGCCTCGGACCCCGTGGGCCCTTCGAGGGCTGTGATCGTCGCCCAGCCCTGCCGGAGCAGGGCGACGTCGCTGCCCGGACCGGCCTCCTCCGAGGTCTCACTGAAGGTGGTGGTGAGGTAGCCGCGTCCCCGCTCACCGATCCGGGCCTGCACCGCCCCGAAGGAAGCCAGAGCCGCGGGCCGCACGCCGCGCAGCCGCCCGGGTGGCAGGTCGGGCACATTCACGTTGAGCACGAACGGCGGGCCGCGGTATGCCAGCAGCCAGGCGATGGCGCGGCCCGCGACCAGCGCCGGCGACTTCCAGTGGACGGGCTGCGCTGCGGCGCACGAGACGGCCAGCGCGGGCAGGTCGTGGGTGACCGCCGTGAGAGCCGCCCCGACCGTGCCGGAGTGCAGCACGGCCTGCCCCGTGTTCGGTCCGTGGTTGATGCCCGCGAGCACGACGTCGGGCGCCGGACCGAAAGCACCGCGGACACCCACAAAAACGATCAGAGCGGGAGAGGCGTGGACGGACAGAGCCGTCATACCTGGGACGCCGTCGAGCACGCGTTCCTCAATCAACAGGCGGCCCTGCGACTCCAGCGCGGACAGGGATGCGCTGCTCCCGCTCCGTTCGCCGTCCGGCGCCGCCACGGTCACCTCCAGACCGCACGCCACGGCGGTCCGGACAAGGGTGCGCAGACCACCGCTGTCGATACCGTCGTCGTTGGTGATCAGCGCGCGCATCAGTGGGTGACGTCTTCGCTGGCGGGACAGATGTCCACCCGGGCCGCCAGGCGTTCGATCAGGTCCCGTTCGCCGGTGGCGAGCCCGTGCCGGGTCGTGTTCAGCGCACCGGCCGCGGCCCCGAGGCGCAGCGCCTGGTCCATGTCCGCGCCGCGCGCCAGGGCGGCCGCGACACCTGCCGTCATCGAGTCACCCGCGCCGCGGTGGTCGAGCATGGTGAACCGGGGCGTGCGGACCTCGGCCGTGCGGTCGCCGACCAGCGCCAGCGCCGGCTGCTCCGCGCGAGACACGATCACCGTCTCGGCACCGGAACGGGCCAGCTCCCCCATGACCGCCCGCAGCTCGTCCGGGTCGTCGGAGCCGGCGTGCCCGTCCCGGACGAGATCGTCGTGGCTGACCTTGAGCACCGCGACCCCGCCCTCCAGCGCCGCCGTCAGGCACTCCCCCGACAGATCCGCCACCACCCGGGCACCCGCCCCCGTGAGGTCCGCCGCCAGCCGCCGGTAGGTGTCGACGGGAAGCACGCCCTCACCGTCAGGGCCGCCGAGAACCGCCACACCGGCGTCAAGCCCTTCGACCAACGCCGTGTCGTACAGCCCGTCGAGTTCGTGGCGGGTCAGCGGCGGTGCCGGAGCCGTCGCCACGACCTCGCGCCCTCCCGCGCGCCGGTCGTGCACATAGCCCCCGTTCTCGCCACCCACCGCGACCGGCCGCACGACGACACCGCTGCGTCCCAACAGGGTCGTGAGTACCTCGCCGGTCTCCCCGCCGAACGGTGCGCACAGCCGGGCCTCGACGTCCAGAACCATCATCAGGTGCGCGATCCACACCCCCTGACCGCCGGCGTGCAGGTGGATGTCGCTCGCCCCGTCCGGGCGCGCCTCGATCGTCACCGTCAGCAGCGGCGACGGGGCGAACACCATAACCCGCGGTGATCGGGATCGCTCCCCGCCGATCTTCCGTGGTTCCGGGCGCTTCATGACGGATGCCGTCACGCCCTGGCTGTTCCCGCCGGCCGGGCCCCGACACGCCCTGCCGACCACCGGTCGGCCGACCGCGCCCGATCAGGCCAGGAGAACTCGCGGCGCGGGGCACAGGAAAACACCCAGACCTCGAGAAAGACCCGAACCACCATCCAAGGCTAATTCGGCCAGCATCCGGAAGAGAAGTCTCATCGTGGGCCGCGGGTTTGCGGCGGCTTCCGCCGGGCAGGGCGGCCACACGTAGGAATTTTCGTCGGCCGCCGCCATGAACCCGAGGAGCGGCCGACAGACCACATGTAGGTGTCATGCCACGCGACGACTCGGCGGATGCCGGCGGGCGAACGCGACAGATGGCTGGAAATGACGGACTCGCGGCTGTCGTCAGTCGTTCACTGGCGGAGTTCGGAACTCTCGTGGGGCAGGATCCCGAGCGGGTCACCGGGGCACGCCGGACGGACTCCGGATGGTCGTTGCTGGTCGATCTCACCGAGCTGGAGCGCATCCCGTCGACGACCAGCGTGCTCGCCACCTACCGGCTCGACGTCGACGAAAGGGGCTGCCTGGTGGGTTATGAGCGGCTGCGGAGGTTCGTACGCGGCGCCACCGACTGAGCGCGTACACGGCCGATATGGGTCGGTAAGCCGGAGACCCGGCACGGCGGAATTCGGAAGAACGTGAGTCATGACGGTCGATCGCGGTTCTCTTGCCGGTCCCCCGCGGTTGCGCGCGCTGAGCGGGCCGCGCTCGGACTCTCTCGCCGATGTACTGGAGAGAGTTCTCGACAAGGGAGTCGTGATCGTCGGCGACGTCGTCATCAGCGTCCTTGACGTCGAGTTGCTCACGCTCAAACTGCGGCTTTTCATCGCATCAGCCGACACCGCACGCGAAATGGGTCTGGACTGGTGGACCACCGACCCCTTCTACAGCCGTGAGGCGCGATCGCTGCAGCAGGAGAAGGAGCGGGAACTGCGCGACGAGACCATGCGGGCGCTCCATGAGGAGAACGAGGAACTGCGCTCCAGACTCGCCGTTCTCGAGAGTTCGGTGCGGGAGCGTCTCCCGTTCCGGGAGGCGGCCGCGGTCGAATCCCGGGCAGAGCCGTCCACCGGAGCCCCGGTGGAGGTGGCCGCCCGCCGCGACGAGCCGCGGCCGTTCTGGGCGCGGGACGCGGAACGGAGGCATGACGGTGGCCCCGGAAGACGCTGACTTCGGCAGCCTCGGCGAACTGGCGGTCCAGCTCGCACCTGGCGTCCTGGACGAAGCTGTGGCCGAAGCCCGCGAGGTCGCGCGTGGGCAACTCGCCCGACTCCTGGCGCGGGAGATCACCAGAGCCGCCTGCGAGCGGGGGGTGGCGAGCGCGACGTGCTCCTCGCCGGCGGGCGCGGGCCGACGGGAGCACAGTGAGCACCGCCAGGCCCACCGCGACGGCCCGGTGCCAGCCGGCCACGGCGGCCCCGGGCCAGGCAGCCGCGACGGGCAGTCGCCCGGGGGCGTCGAGCGGGCCCGGGCGCTCTACGCCTACGGGATCGTCCCCGCCGGTACCGACGTTTCGGGCCTGCCAGGCCTCGCCGAGGGAACGACTGTCTGTGCCGTCACTCGCGGCCAGGTCTCGCTCGTGGTCTCGGCCATCGACCCGGAGCTGCTGCGAGACGTCGAGGAGGACCTGTCGGAGACGGGACGTCTCGCCACCCTGGCCCGCGGCCACGATCAGGTCCTGCGGGAACTGCAGGATCTCGCGCCCGTGCTGCCGCTTCGGTTCGGAACCGTCCTCCCCGGCGAGAGCGAGGCAGCCGTCGTCCTCGACGATCCCGACACCGAGCTGCCGCGCGCCCTCGACGCGCTCCGCGACGCGCGCGAGTGGGGATTCCGGATCGACGCCGCGGGACTGACCGAACCCCCCGCGAGCGGCGTCCTCCGGTCCACCGGCGCGGGCGAGTCGACCAGGGCCACGCCCGCGCCGGCCCCGCCCTGCGCGGCGGGCGCCGCGGACGCGGGGAACACCGCTCGTCCGGGCGCGGGCACCGCGTACCTCTCGGCCCGCCGGGACGAGCTGCGTGAGGAGGAACGACGACGCGAGGAGACAGCCCGGCTGGTCGAGTGGACGCACCGGGAGCTGCTCGTCCACGCGCGTGACGTGGCCCGCCGTCCTGGCCGGCCGGACAGGGTCTTCGACTGCGCTTACCTCGTCGACCGCGGCGAAGAGGAGGGATTCCTCGACACGGCGGAGCGGCTGGGTCCGCCGCTGGAGGAGGCCGGGTACGTCGCCGCGGTGACCGGGCCGTGGCCGCCCTACTCCTTCGTCCATCTGACACTGGGCGGGGACGGCGGGAGCGGCTCCGACCGCGGGTCGGGTTCCGCCGAGGCGGGCCCGGCGGAAGCGCTCCGCGCGACAGCACCCCGTGCGACAGCGACCCGCGAGGGAACAACTCGCGTTGCGGCGGGAGCGGCGCCCGTCCGGTTCTCCGTCCCGACCGGGGATCGGCCGGGTGACGATCCAGAGTTCGAACCAGGTGAGGAGCGTGGCTGATCAGCGATTCGTCCCGACACCGCGGTACCGGGGCGGTGGCGTCGGTACCCGGCGGCGGCCGGGGGACCACCCGGGAGGGCGGCCCGCCCGCAACTCGGCGCAGCCGCTCGCGGACCTGCTGGACAGGCTGGTCGACACCGGCGCGGTCGTCAGCGGCGACGTGGTCGTCGCCCTCGCCGGCGTGGACCTTCTGAGGATCGATCTTCGTCTGCTTCTGGTGGGCGTCCAGACCGCACTCGAGGGAACCGGCGAGGTCTGGCCATGACGACCGCCGGGCGCGGTGACGACCGGCGCCTGCGGCTCGACGCGGACCCGCAGGACGTGGGGCGCGGGCTCGGCCAGCTCGTGGTGGTCGTCCTGGAACTGCTACGCGAGGTGCTGGAACGACAGGCCATCCGCCGGATGGAGGGCGGGGGGCTGACCGCCGCGCAGATCGACGACCTCGGCCACGCGCTGCTGGAGATTCGCGCCAGCCTGGTACAGGTCCGTGAGTCGCTGGGCCTGTCGGCGCAGGAGGCCGAAGCCGCCTTCGCGCGTGCCGGCCAGCTCCTGGCCGCGGACGACGACCGGGCCGCCCGCGGGCCGCAGGCCGCGGCACCGGAGTCCCGCGGGAAGCCGACCGACAAGGACATGTCCCGCCAGGAACAGGCCGGCCCGGGCAACGCCAGAACCAGGTCAGCCGTCCCGGAGGCGGGTGAATCCAGGGCAACCGTCCGGAGGCCGGGCCTCCGGGAGAAGGCGAGGACAGCGCCATGACCGTCGCCAGCTATCCCATGGGACGGGCGCCCAGGCCGAGCGGACTCGCCGACGTCCTCGACGTCGTACTCGACAAGGGCATCGTCATCGACGCCTACGTGCGCGTCGCCCTGGTGGGCATCGAGATCCTCACCATCGACGCGCGCATCGTGATCGCCAGCGTCGACACCTACCTCCGGTTCGCCGAAGCCGTGAACCGGCTGGACATCCAGCCCAAAGAACAGGTGGCAGGGCTGCCGGGGCTCATGCGCGAGGTCACCGAAAGCTCGTCCCGGCACCGTGTCAAGGGAGCCCTGGGCGGGATCAGGGAGACCGCCGAGGACGTCGCCGAGGCGCTGCGCGGATCGTCCTCCTCCGACCAGAACGGGCGCGGGATGCCTGCCGAGCGGTTCGCGCCCGCCGAGCGCCGCGGCGGCCGGGAGGGGTGAGCCATGCCTGTCGTGCTGTACGGAATCGTCCGGGCAGGCCATCCCCTCCCGGACCCGGACCCGGACCCGGCGCTCGGCATCGGCCATCCACCCGCGCCACTGCGGCTGGTGCGTTCGGGCCCCCTCGCCGCGGTCGTCAGCGGGACGGCGGACATCGGCGAGCTCGGGGAACAGGAGGCCGTCAGACACCTGGAGATCCTCCAGCGGCTGCTCGTCGACGGCCCGGTGCTGCCGGTACGGCTGGGAACCGTCGCGCCGGACGAGGACGCCGTCCGGACGGAGGTACTCGAACCGGTCCGTGACAGCCTTCCCGAGCAGCTGGACGCGATCGACGGCCTGGTCGAGCTGCATGTCGACGTCGAAGAGGCGGAACAGACCGAGCTCGCGGAGGCGGTGGCCGCCACCTCGCTGGCCCACGCCCCGCCCCCGGAGGACCTGGACGGCCGGATCCAGCTGGGGCAACAGATCGCGGAACTCGTCGTCGCGCGCCGCACGGAACAGGCGCGGGCGATTCTGGACGAGCTGCGCCCGCTGGCACACGCGGACCGGCCACGCAGGCACCACGGGGGGCCGGAGGATCCCGCTCTCAGCTGGGCGTTCCTCGTCCCCGCCGACGCACTGGCCGACTTCGACGCCGCTGTGGAGCGGATCCGGGCGACCCGGCCGCACCTGACCGTCGAGTACGTCGGACCGCTACCCGCGGTCGACTTCGTCGAGTTCCCCGCCCGAGTACTCACCGAAGCCCGCGAGGCCGCCGTGGACGGCGGCTCCTTCGGCGGGTCGGGCCGATGGGGCTGGGGCGAGGACAGAACCGGGTCCGACCGACCGAGCAGGGCCCGGGAGAGAGAGGAGCTTCGATGATCAACGTCAAATGTGCCCTGGCACTCGCGGGAGGTTATGTCCTCGGCCGGACGAGGAAGGCCAAGGCGGCCATCGGCCTCGGGCTGTGGATCTCCGGTCGCAACTATCACGCGAAGGACGTCGTGCGCGACCAGGTGGTCCGGCTGTTGCACTCCGCGGACGGCGAACAGCTGATCAACCAGATCAGGGGGCCGGCCACGGAAGCCGGCCGGCGCGCCGCGGTGGCCGTGTACGAGGCCCAGATCGATCGGCTCTCCGATGCGCTGACCAAGCGCACGGAACGGCTGACGGCGACGCTGGGCGACTCGGAGAAGGTTGTCCGGGACTCGGAGAAGGTTGTCCGGGAGGGAGCCGAGGCCGCCGTCGGAGGCCTCGTCGGTGCCGTGACGCCCGGTAAGCTCCGTGATCGCAAAGGCGGCGGTCAGCCGTCCTCGGAGCGCACCGACGAACGTGGCCCGAGCGGCAACGGCCCGGTCGACGAGGACCACGCCGAAACACAGAACGCCACCGGCCGCGACAGGACGGAAGCGGGCCGCGCGGCCGATCAGGACGACAGCGACGAGGGCGGGACGGAGCCGGCCGCCGAGCGGCGGGTCCCGGACAGGTCCGCCGGACCGCGCCGGGACACCAGCCGCGAACCACTCGAGCGGGCGGCGCAGGGATCCACCGGTGGAGGTGCGCGATGACCCGGACGACGGAGCAACCAGACGGCCTGGTCGGCGCCCTCCTGCGCAGTCCAGCGAGCAAGAGGCTCGCCGACCAGGCGGGAAACCTGGCGAAGGCGGGCGGCAGCCGGCTGGCCGGGCGGGTCGGTGAGCGACTCACCTCCAGCACGGACAAACTCAACGGTCTCAGCGACTCCGGTGGGCAGATCTCGTCCCTCGCCAAGGGTGCGGGAAGACTGGCCGAGGGCCAGTCTCCACTGAAGGCGGCGGCCGGGACGATCATGTCGAACGTCAAGGACAAGGTGAAGGGGGCCTTCGGCGCGGCCAAGGGCAAGGCCGGTGGGAAGAGCGGGCCACCCAAGGCGATGAACATCGAGGAGTCGGTGGACATCGGCGTCCCGGTGTCGGTCGCCTACGACCAGTGGACGCAGTACCCCGAGTTCGCCAAGTTCATGAAAGGCGTCGAGGCGGTCGAGACCAAGAGCGAGACCGATCAGAACTGGCGGGTCAAGGTCTTCAAGTCCCGGCGCAGCTGGCAGGCGAAGGTGACCGAGCAGGTCCCCGACCGCCGGATCGTCTGGACATCCGAGGGAGCGAAGGGCTCGGTCAAGGGCGCCGTCACCTTCCACCCGCTCGCCGACGACCTGACGCGCGTGCTGCTGGCGATGGAGTACTACCCCAGCGGGTTCATGGAGAAGACCGGCAACCTGTGGCGCGCCGGTGGGCGACGGGCCCGGCTGGATCTGAAGCACTTCCGCCGCTTCGTCATGTTCAGTGGGGAGGCCACCGGCTCCTGGCGGGGCGAAATCCGGGACGGAAAGGTCGTTCGCTCCCCGGACGAAGAGCAGTCCGAACCCCGCGAAACCCGGCGATCCGAACCCCGCGACACCCGGGAGGAGGCGCGGAGCTCGGAAACCACGCAGGCCGCACAGGACAGTGACGACCAGGGCGCGGCGACGTCCGGGGAATCCGAGGAATCCGAGGTGCGGGCCGGGTCGAAGTCCGACCAGCCCGCCGGTGCCGACGAGCCTGTCCGAGCCTGAGGCGGCCTCGTGGCCGGGCGTTACGGCCGTGTTCCGGGGCAGGCCTCTTGCGCAGGGCCACATCGTCGCGGACGTCTTCCGTCAGGTTCGAGTGACCTGGATCGTGGCCAGCGCTCGGTCAGCGGCGTCGGGCACGGCCATGCCCGCTGACACACCGCTGAGCAGGTAGCGCAGCACCGGTCCGGTGATGCGCTCACCCGGCAGTACCACCGGGACACCAGGCGGGTACGGGGTGAGTTGTTCGGCCGCGACCCGGCCCACCGCCAGCTCGGGTGGGACAGCTTCGGTGGGACCGAAGAAGGCGTCGCGCGGCAGATCGACCGTCTCCAGCTCCAACTCGGTGGGGTCCGGCACCTCGACCGGCGTCGGGCGCTCGAGGTCGGGCGCGGCGTCGACAAGCCGACGCAGCGCGGCCAGCAGACGCCGCCCACTGCGGGCGTCGTCGGCGAAGGTGAACTGTGCGCAGACCCGCCGGTGATCACACATCCCCATGTCCAGCTGGGCGTGCTGGCGTAGCCAGTCCGCGGCCTGATAGCCGCTGATCTCCAGCCCCGCGGTGTCGATGACGATCTGAAGGCGGTCCAGGTCATGGGACGCCTCAGCGCCGCACAGCTCGTCGGTCATGACGTGCAGCCCCGGCAGCTGCTCGATACGAGCACGTAAACCGTCGGCGAGATCGAGAGCGGCCCGCAGCAGGGTGGAGCCCTGTTCCACCATCTGCCGGCGCCAGCCGTCCATCGCCGCGTACAGCAGGACGTTGGGGCTGGTCGTGGCCAGCAGGTCGGCGCAGGCCCGCAGATGCCGGGGGTCGATGAGGTCGCCCTGCAGGTGGAAGACCGATCCCTGTTCGAAGCCGGCGCCCATCTTGTGCACGCTGACCACACAGACGTCCGCACCGGCGTCCATCGCCCACGTGGGAAGATCGCGGTGGAAGGGCAGGTGGGCACCCCACGCCTCATCCACGATCAGTGGACGGCCACGACGATGGCAGATCCCGGCGATCGCGGAGATATCGGCACACGTGCCACAGGGCGTCGGGCTGGTCACCAGCATGCCTGCCGCGTCCGGGTAACGCTCCCAAGCTGCCTCGACATCCCCCGGTGACGGTGGATGGGCCAGGTGCCGCCCGGCGTCCCACCGCGGACGCACCCAGCGCGGCCGCAGACCGGACAGGATCAGCCCGGCGATCACCGACTTGTGCGCATCACGCCCGACGAGGAGATCGCCTCGGCCACCCGCCACGGCAAGCATCGCCGCCTTGACCGACAGCGAACTGCCGCAGGTGGAGAAGAAAGTGTGTTCGGCCCCGACCGCGTCCGCCATCAGCTCCTCAGCTTCCGCGACGAACCCACCTGAGGTCTGCCGGTCGTCAAGCCCGGACGTCGCGAGGACATCACCGCGGAACGCGTCGTCTCCCAGGACCGCGCGGACCCTGAAGTCCGCGCCCCGGCCCTGCTTGTGCCCGGGCGGCGTGAACCCATAGCGACCGAGTCGGTGATAGTCAGCGAGCGCGTCCAGGATCGGTGTCTGTGCGTGATTCATCCCCCACCGATACCCACGACACGCATTGCTCACCCAAGTTCCGGCTCTCCCGATGTGGCCCGCTTAGCGACGGACGCCGGTTCGCCGGTTGATCTCGTTGGCGAATCTGGTGTTTGTGGACAGATTCTCGAACGGCGGATTCGCGGCGTCCTCCGTCGCGATCAGGTCGGGCTGATTCCCGAACCGGACGGGGGAAACCGGATCGGTGGTGTCAGCCCCGGCCATGGCCGGGGCTGCGTCTTCCGGCGGCATCATGGGCAGGGCTTCGTCTGGGCGGCCTGCGCCCCACTCGCCGGCGGACTCGCCAGACGGCGTTGCAACACGACTGCGCATGCGGGCAAGCCGCCCGACGGCAAATCCAGCCCAGAGCGCCGCCACCACGAGAAACGCGACCCTGCCATGAGCGTTCCCGCGAGCCTCCGGACGCTGGTGTGAAAACATCTTTTGCCTCTCGAGATCTTTAGTACCGACAGGAGGTCCCGACTCACGGATTCTCCCGAAACTTTCGGCTGCGCACCGAAAACAGCGGGAATCGTGTCCGGCCCGACCGCGCGCCGCTGACGCATGCCAGGAGAACATCCGCCTGTACCGTTCGCCCCGGCCTGGCCTCGCCGATCACAGGTACCAGGAACCGCCCGGCCGGCTGCGGCGTCATCGCAGAAGTTTTACCCGGCCGTTCCTGCACCTGCTCCGGCCGCTGCTGTCCCCTGTCCCTAAAACCTCGGGGCACCGGACGGGACGAGGAAGGGCCCCTCGCCGGCACGGCGGGGTTCGTCCCGCTGCGCCCCGTCGGCGGCGGCCCCGCGACGAGCAGAACCGACGGTCCGCGATGACGCTCCACCGCGGGTGACGAACCCGTCGACTACTTGATGACGGCGTCGATGGTCTTCTTGATCGCGCTTGGCTGGGCCGGGCTGTGTGGGGCCTTCTCCTTCGCCTCCAGCAGACGTTCCCCGATCTCGGACAGCTGCTTGCGACCGAGCTTCTCCCGGACCTTGGGGAACCAGCCCTCTTCCTCCTCCTCGATGTGGCGCGTCACGTTCTCGATCAGAACGGTCGTCTTGGCACTAAAACGTTCCGCGTCGGACGGAAGAGCGGCGAGTTCCACGGCCAGCAGGTCAGCCATGTGGTGCTCCTCATACGACTCGAGGATCTCGTCCCCCAGGTCGGGCAGAAGGCTCCGCACCTCCGGATACATGACCTCGTTCTCGATGTAGGTGTGCACGGTGAGCAGCTCGATGATCTTCTCGACGAGCTTGCCCTTTGCGGTGACGGCTCTGTCTCCCACCTGCTGGAACTGCTTGAAGGCGGCCTTGATGTCCTTGTGGTCGGCCTTCAGGAGCACGATCGCGTCCGTCGACATCGAGCTTCCTCCGAAATCTTGTCCTGGGTGGGCGCTCGTTGCGGCGCGTCCCCCCGACGCTGGCAGACAAACGCACGGCGGCGCTCAGGCTTCGCCTCGTCGCCGGCCCGAAACCCTCTGTTCACCGGTAAGCCTGCCCGGATACTCGACCGTTCACCCCGTGACGGGGGCACGATCCACGGCGAAGCGTGCACCCGACCCTGACTCGGCTGGTGCGGCTCACGGGTCCCTGATTCGGTCGTGGCGGGCGGGGGACCGTGAGGGACATGGCCCGCGACGCCTCCGGCGGCCCGGAGATCACCGCGAAAGACTTCCGGACCTGGTCGGCGACCGTGCTCGCGGCGGTCGCACTTGACCATGAGCGCGCCGCTGGCTCGTGAGAGGGCCTCCCCGAGCGCGCGCAGACGCGCCGTCACCCGGATGTGCAAGGAGGTCGGTCGACCTGGCCGCGCCAGGCTCCGGTCTCGCTGCCGCGGCTCTCGATGAACGCCTTGAACCGCTTCAGATCGGCCTTCACCCGCCGCGGGAGGTCGCCAGAGACCTCGACATACCCGGCCGTTCAACCATCCGGAAAGAGCCGCCGTCCTTGCTTCCGGCGGTCCCACCACACGTGAAGCCGCACGACTCCCTGGTTGAGCTCTGCGCTGAGACCGCCGGCGGACGAACGCCATCCCCGGCCGTCTCGTCATGTCCACCGCCTCGTCATGTCCACCGCGCCGGCGCCAGGACAGCCCAGCAGGACGACATGCGTCAGGAAGGTGGGCAGGCGCCGCCTTCGTCACCGACCGCCCGCCCGATGCCGGAGGACGCCATTGCCGCACCTCCCGCATCACGGCTGATGCGTCCGTTCTGACCCAGGTCTGTTCGAAAGCCGCCGGAAGCAAACGGGAACGTGTGCCGGGCCTTGGCACGGGTACGCGTCCGTTGCACGCCACCCGGCGCCAGCGGCTCGCCGGCAAGCGCCGATGCCGGTGGCGAGCGGCTGCTGCATCGCAGCTGGCCAGGTCGTGAAGCGTGCGAGAAGAGGTCGACATGCGCGGATCCGAACGGCTGCTCGATCGGCTTGAGCGAGAGCAGAGGCTTGATGCCCCTGCGGAGGCAGTCTCGGGCTTCTGGTCGGCGGCGCTGCGCTCCGAGCGGTTGCGCGATGTGCTCAGCGGCCGGCAGCTCGGGCATCCGCTGCATCCCGCGGCGATCCTCGTCCCGGCGGGGACGCTGCTGAGCGCGACGATGCTGGACACCACTGGTGGCGCCGCCCTCCGCCCGGCCGCGCGACGGCTCGTCGGACTCGGCCTGCTGTCAGCCGGACCGGCCGCGCTCGCCGGGTGGTCGGACTGGCTCGACACGAAGGGCGCCGAGCGCCGGGTCGGGCTCGTCCACGCCGCTTCCAACGTGGTGGGACTCGCAAGCTACGCGATCTCATGGCGCCAGCGTCGTCGCGGCGCGCGTGGGCTGGCCGCCAGTCTCGCGGGTGCGGCCGCCCTCGGCCTCGGCGGCTGGTTGGGTGGTCACCTCGCCTACGCGCTGGGGGTGGGGGTGGACACCACCGCGTTCCAGCGGGGGCCGGCCGAGTGGACGGACGTGCTGGCGGCCAGCGAGGTCACCACGGAACTGCGGCAGGTCGAGATCGATGGGGTGCCGGTGTTGCTGACCAGGGTCGACGGTCAGGTCGTCGCGATCAGTGACCGCTGTACCCACCGGGGAGGCCCGCTGCACGAGGGCGAGCGCACCGGCGGCTGCGTGCGCTGTCCCTGGCACGGAAGCCAGTTCGAGTTGGCCTCCGGCGAGGTCGTCCAGGGCCCCGCCACCCGTCCGCAGCCGGTCTACGAGGTCCGCGAGACCGGCGGGCGGGTCGAACTCCGCCGCTCGGAGGTCCGGACGCTACGCGCCAACCCCGTCGGACCGTCGCCCAGCCCGGACGCACGGCTCCGGATCTCGGCCGAAGGCCAGGCGGTGACCAGCGCGGCCATGCATCGCACGACCCAGCACATATAACGAACCACACCCCCCGGGTGGGAGACCCGAGCGCCCGTCGCGGTCCGGCCCTCCCGCCGGATCGGCATGCTGGTGACACCTGCCCAAAGGTCTAGAACGCCTCGCAGACCGGCGCTGTCGATGCCGTCGTCGTCGGTGATCAGCGCGCGCAGGCGAGGACTGCGCCGTCCGCGAAGGCGGGACGGTTTCGCGGACGGCGCCGCGGGGAGGGCGATGACGGAAGGAGCAGCTGACGGCGCATGGCCGCCACCGAGGCCGAGATCCGGGTGTCGGGACACCCCACAGGCCCGCTCGGAGCGGGCTGCTGATGGGAGAGGTGAAGCTGTTGAAGCAGGACGAGATCGTCTCCGCCGTTCGCGGGACCGCCCGGATAGACAGCGTCGAGCACGCCGAGGCCGCCGTGCGGGCGACTCTGTCGGTACTCGGCGAGCGGTTGTCCGGCGGGGAGACCAAGGACCTGGCCTCCCAGCTCCCGTCGCCGTTCGCCCAGGCGCTGCCGCCAGCCGGCCGTGGCGAACGGTTCGGGCTCGACGAGTTCTATCGGCGCGTCGCCGAGCGGGAAGGCGAGGGCTGCGACGAGGCGCATGCCCGCCAGCATGCCCGGGCGGTGGTCGCGGCGCTGAAGGCGTCGATCAGTCCGGACGAGTTCGAGGACGTCGCTGGGCAGCTCCCCAGCGACTACGCCGACCTGTTGGGCCGCGAGCCGGTCATCCACTACTGACCACGGACCGCACGCCGCTGTGCGCTACTCGAATCGGAGAGGCCTGCCGTGCTCGCGGCGGTGCGTATCGCAGCACGGTTCCCGTCGAACTCGTGCTGTCGCACTGTGACGTCTCCGTCCGCTGCGATCGCGACGAACACCTCGCCGAGCCGGAGCGCTTGCACCCGCGGCTTCTTCTTTGGTTCTCACAAACTATGGAGAATCACGCGGTGGCCGCCCCCACTTCACGCCACGCCGTATCTACGCATAGAGACCACACGGCGATCGCTGCTGACGCCCTGTCAGAGTTGATCAGGTAAGCGCGATCAGTGCGCCGACGGCGAAGGCGGCTGCCGCCAGCCACGCCAGGGTGGGGAACGCGCGAGCCCAGCGCGGTGGCGCTGCCGTCTTGACCGGGGCCGGGACGGCGGCTGGTCCGGGTCCCACCGGGCGCAGCCGCCCGGCTGCCAGCGGGCCGCCGCCGGCCAACACGGTCGCCATGTCGCCGACGTCGCGACCCGGTCCGGGCTGGGCTGGTGGTCTGGCCGCCGAGCGTTGCGGGACGAGCACCAGTTCCGGGCCGTCGGCCGCGCCGAGCCGCACTCGGACCTCGTCGAACTGGACGCGCACGGTCGCGGTCCGCCGCCCGTCGCACCACATGCCGTTGGTGCTGAGGTCACGCACCGTCCACCCGTCCCCGCTGGGTTCGAGCTCGACGTGTCGCCGCGACACCCGGCTGTCGGCGACGACGACGTCCGCGTCCCGCCCACGCCCGACGACGGCCAGTCGTTCGCCGGGCAGTATCACCTGGGTGGAGGGCGTCCGGACACGCAGCGGTACCGGGCTCATCGGTTCCCCATTTCTTCGGTCGGCAGGTCGGGCCGGTCAGGCCGGTCAGGGCCGGTTGTTCGAGGTCAGGCGGTGAACACGGTGTCGTCCTGGACGACGACAGCCACCGGCGCCAGCGGGGCCTTCGCCGGACCGGCCACCGGTGCCCCGGTCGCCGTGTCGAACCTGCTCCCGTGGCACGGGCAGTTGATCGTGCCGCCCGCCACCGAGCCGACGGTGCAACCCTGGTGGGTGCAGACGGCCGAGAACGCGAGCACCTCGTCGCCGGCACTGCGCGTGAGCACGACGCCGACGTCGTCAAGAACCAGGCCACCGCCGGTCGGCACCTCGGCGAGGCCGGCAAGGCGCTGCCCGCCCCCCGCCCCGGCGCCGCCACCGCCGTTCGCGGCCGCCGTCGCCGGTTTCGGCTCGGCCGCGTCGCTGCCGCTCGCGACGACGTAGCCAGCGACGCCGGCGACCACAGCCACCAGGCCGGGTACGGCCCGGCGCGACAGCATCCCCGCCGGGGCCGCCGGGTGTGCCGCTTCTGACATGGTGCCCTCCGTGTTCGGTTGTCCGACGACCCACCTGAACGCCGAACGATGATCGAGATGACTCGGCTGATCGAGATGGCTCGGTTAGACGTGCGGGATGCCCGAGCGCGTGAAGAACCACAGTGACGCCGTCAGCCACAGCACGACGAGGGCGGTGAGCACGGCGGAGCCGAGCACCGGCAGTGCCCATCCGGGCAGCCCTTTCGTCCGCAGGCCGATCATCTTCGCCGCGTAGGCGCCGTAGAACGTGCATCCGGCGAGGCTGTGCAGGAACACCCGCGAGTCCGCCGTGGCGAAACCGAGTGACCAGATGCAGTGAAACGCCACCGGCAACGTGAAGATGAACGCCGCGCTACCGCTCCACCGGTGCAGGATCGCCGCCCACGCCGGAGCCGACCCGGCACCGGGCAGTCGGCCCCACATCCACAGTGCCGTGGTCAGTTGCACCACGAGCAGCAGCGCGGCGGCCGTGGTGAACCAGGCTTTCATCGGCAGCGGGCCGGAGAAACCGAGCGTGTACAACGGCCGGCCGGCCGGATCGTGCGTCTTTGCGTACACCCCGAGTGAGACGGCTACCGCGGCGCCGACGAGCAACACGCCGGCGATCCCGATACCGCCCGTCGCCGGTCGAGCCCGTTCACTGGCCGTCGTCATGATCAGCCTCCATTGACGCCCTGATTCACACGGTCCTGGTTCCCACGGTGCCGTGGGAACCAGGACAAACCTGTCGTGCCGGGACAGCGCGAAAACATCGGGGGAACCCCTGGCACGGACAAGGCACGCCGGTCGTCCGATCAGGGGATCGGCACCTCGGCGACGTGCACCACCTCGGTCCGCGACGTCAGGTACGCCGGCAGGTAGCCGAGTGCGGCGCTGGCGTCCGCGGCCTCCACCGTCCAGAAGATCGTGTGCCGGGCGTCGGCGGCCTGGCCGTTCCTGCCGCAGGAGGCGAGCGCCCGGCCGTGGCGCAACGGGCTGTCGAACCCGCGCCAGGCCGCGAACGCGAACCGGCATTCGGCCGGCTCATGTCGGTGACACAGGATGTAGGTCGCCATGAACAACAGCGTGGCGCCGGCGACGCGACCGGGTACATCAGGGAACCTCCTAGGTCCCGACCATCTCGGGCCTGTCGCACCGACGACCCGGGTACTGGATCGCTGGCCGGCAGGGACGACAATCGCCCGATGGGGGAACGGGGTTCGCTGGTCGGGCGTGACCGGGAAATGGCCGCGGTGGGCGCCGCGTTGGACCGGCTCGCCTCGGCGCGGCGCCGGCCAGGTTTCGACTGGATGGAGATCCGTGGCGAGCCCGGCATCGGTAAGAGCCGCCTGATCGGCGAACTCACCGAGCTTGCCGACGCCCGTGGCCATCTCGTACTGCGGGGCCACGGCGCCGAGCTCGAACAGGACATTCCGTTCAACGCCCTCGTCGATGCGCTCGACGACTACCTCGGCGCGGTGGATCCGGCGCGGTTGCGCCAGCTCGGCGCTGACCGGCTCGACGAGCTGGCCGCCGTGTTCCCGGCGTTGCGCTCGCTCGGGACCGTGCCGACCGGCAACACCTCCGAGATGCAGCGCTGGCAGACCTACCGGGCGGCACGAGCGCTCCTCGAGCTGCTCGCTGCCGACCGGCCGCTGGTGCTGGCCCTGGACGACCTGCACTGGGCCGACACCGCGTCGGTCGAGCTCGTCGCTCACCTGCTCCGCCGGCCGCCGAAGGCGCGGGTGCTGCTGGTCGTCGCGGTGCGGCCCCGCCAGGTGCCGAAGGCGCTGGCCGCGGCGTTGTCGGCCGCGGAGGCGTCCGCCGTTGTCGCGGCCACCGACGGCCAGGCCGGGACGAACTCACACGCGACCGTGGGCGTTCGACTGGAGCTTGCCCCGCTGTCGCCCGAGGACAGCGACTCGCTGATCAGTCCGGTGACCCGTGACCCGGCTGTCCGGCGTCGCTGGTATCGGGAGAGCGGCGGTAACCCGTTCTACCTCGAACAGCTTGCCCGCACCCGCACCCGCACCCGCCCGCTGTCCGCAGCTGCCGGGCCGTCCTCCGTACCGCCGGCGTCGGCGGCCTCGACCGGCCTCGACGGACCGGACGACGTGCCGCCGGCGGTGACGGCGGCGGTCGGCGCCGAGATCGCACAGCTGCCCGAGGTCGTACGGCGGTTCGCGCAGGGCGCTGCTGTCGCCGGCGAGGTGTTCGAGCCGGACCTGGCCGCCGAGGCCGCCGCGCTCCCCGAAACCGACGCCTTCGAAGCACTCGACGCGCTGGTCGCGGCGGACGTGGTGCGACCGACCGAGATGCCGCGCCGGTTCACGTTCCGGCATCCGATCGTGCGCCACGCCATCTACATGTCCGCCGGGCCGGGCTGGCGGATCGCCGCTCACGCACGAGCGGCTGATGCGCTCGCCGCCCGAGGCGCCGCGGCCACCGCCCGAGCCCACCACGTCGAGCGTGCCGCCCGTCCCGGCGACGAGGCCGCGATCGCGCTGCTGACCAAAGCGGCCGCGGCCAGCCGGCTACGCGCGCCGGCAGCCGCCGCGCACTGGTACGCCGCCGCGCTCAGACTGTTACCGGGCGGTGAGTCGAGCCCCGGCCAAAGTGCCGACGTCGACGTGGACGCGGACGGCGGGTTGCGGCGACTGGAGCTGCTGTCCCGGCTGGCTGCCGCACTCGACGCGAGTTACCAGCCGCAGCAGGCCCGCGTGGTACTCGACGAGATCATGGGTCTGATTCCGCGGGAATTCGGTGCCGAGCGGGCTCATCTCGTCGCGCTGCGCTCGGCGGTCGACCACGTGCTGGGCCGGCACGGCGAGGCGCGTGCCCTGGTGTTGGACGCCGTGGCGAGCGCCGAACCGGGCACCCGAGAGAGCTGTCTGCTGCGGCTTCAGCTTGCCATCGACCATTTCTACACCGGTGAATACGATGGGATGCGCCGCTGGCAGCAGGAAGCGCACGCGCTCGCTGGCACGCTCGACGACGCCCCGCTGCTGGCCGCCTCGGCCGGACTGCTGGCGGGTGCCGAATACATGGTCGGTGACGTCCCGGCCGCGATCGCCGAGGCCGCCGGCGCGGCACGCCGCTACGACCTGCTCTCGGACGACCAGGTCACCCCGCACCTCGACAAGCTCGCGTGGCTGGGCTGGACCGAGGCGTTCCTCGAACGGTTCACCGACGCGCTACGCCACCTCGACCGGGTCGACGCGCTGGCGCTGCGCAACGGCCGGGGCAGCATCGGCACACTGACGGCAGTCGCACGGTCGCTGGTCCTGACATTGCGGGGACGGTTGCCGGAGGCCTCGGCGGCGGCCGAAGCCGCGGTGGAGGCGTGCCTGCTCACCCCGCACCTGCCCTTCCTGTCCTGGGCGCTGGCGGCGCGGTGTGCCGCGGCGACGCTGGCGGGGGACCTCCCCGAGGCGCTGCGGTCGGGCGCGCAGGGAGCGCGGGCGGCCAACCCGGAGACTGACGCCGTCTCCGTGATGGCCGGTTCCTATTTCGCGGAGGCGCTGGTCGAGGCCGGTGAGCCCGACCGCGCCGTCGATGAACTACTGGGTGCGGCCGGCGGCGCCGAGCTGCCGCGCATCGAAGCTCCCATTCGGCCGTACTGGTACGAGGTGCTCACGCGGGCCGAACTGGCTCGCGGGATGCCGGAGGCGGCCGCCGGCTGGGCGGTGCTCGCCGAGCGGACGGCCGCCGACGCCGGCGGTGGGCTCGCGGGACGGAAGGCCTCGGCGATGCGAGCGAGAGCAGCCGTCGAGTTCGCCAGGGGACAGTCGTCGGCCGCCGCCGCGTCGGCGCTGGCCTCAGCCGCCGAGGCCGAGCGGGCCGGCCTGCCGATCGAGCTCGGCCGGTCGCTGATCGTGGCTGGGCGGGCGCTGGCCGCCGACGGGCAGAACGCGCGGGCGGTCAGCGAGCTGCGCCGGGCCGAGGCCCGACTCGACGCATGCGGTGCCAACCGTCCCCGGGACGAGGCGGCCCGGCTGCTGCGCCAGCTCGGCGAGCGGGTGTCCCGGGGCGGTCGACCGTCGACGCGGACCCAGGCCCGGGCCGCTCAGACCCTGGCTCATCACCAGACCCAGGCGGTCGTCCTCAGCGTGGCAGCCGGCACGCTCAGCACCCGAGAACGTCAGGTCGCCGAGCTGGTCGCCGCCGGCCAGACGAACCGCCAGATCGCCGCCGCGCTGTTCGTCAGCGAGAAGACCGTCGAGAGCCATCTGACGAAGGTGCTCGCCAAGCTCGGCGTCCCCACCCGAGCCGGCGTCGGTTCCGCGCTCCGTTCCTGACCGGCCCATTCACGAACCACTGCGTGGCGCTGGCCGGCACTAGGGGTTTCCCTGATGTTCGGGTGCCTCCCCGGAACCCGAAAGTGACCTTCGTGCCACACGGCACGTCGGGTCACCAGGGAGGGGACGCCGTGTGCGTTTCGCAGGGCTCGTCGAGGCTGGCCGGTTACATGGCCGACCTGCTCGACTGCAACCGGCTTGTCGCTGGCGGCGACCGGCGGGCCGAGACCTACCTTCGCCGCGGCATCGCGTTCTGGATGGTGCGTGACCACCACCGGGCCATCGCCGACCTGAGCGCCGCGATCGAGGCGGATCCCCGACTGCCCGACGACCGGCTGGCCTACGCGCACTACCGCCGGTCGGTATGCCGGCACCAGGTGTTCGACCTGGCCGGCGCCGAGGCCGACGCGTCGGCGGCGATGGCGCTCGACCCCGTCTCGTACGTCTACACGGCACGGGCCATCGCCCGCTACTTCGACGGCGACCCGCACGGCACGCTGGCCGACGCCGAGTCGGCCCTGCTGCGCGACCCGAACGACTGGGAGGCCCGCGCGTTCCGGGCCCGGGCCCGGTTGGAGCTCGGTCTGCTGGCCGAGGCGGTCGAGGACTTCGGCTGGGTCATCGCCGACGGCCGGTGCGAGAAGTACGCCTCCGAACTGCACCTGCAGCGTGCCGAGGCGTTGCTCGCACTGGGCCGGCCCGAGGCGGCGGCGGCCGACTGCACGACCGCGATCGACGTCAGCGCGCACGAGCAGTCGCACTGGCCGTTCATCGTGCGGTCCCGCGCGCTGCGCGCCCACGGCCCCTACCTGCTGCGGGCCCGCGCCTGGCTGGCAACGGGCGACCTGCCGACGGCGCTGGCCGACTGCTTCCACGCCGCGACGATCGTGCCCGAGGACCCGGCTGTCTACGAACTGCGGGCGCAGGTCTACCAGGCCGCCGGCCTGTTGGACGAGGCGATCCACGACCTGGCGCGCGCCGCCCACCTCCATGCCGCCTACCCGGACTCGGATCTGCTGCCGGCGGCCGCATGATGATCGCCGATCTGCCCTTCCTCGGTGTCGGGCTGAACTACGAACCGCCGATGCACGACCAGTACCTCGCCCACTACGACGAGATCGACTACCTCGAACTGCCGACCGACGCGTTCCTGCTGCGGATGCAGTGGGACGACGAGGACGGCCGGACGGCCTGGCGGGACCGGGCGGTCGAGATCGCCGGCGCCTTCCCCGTCGTGGCGCACGGCATCCGGATGGGGCTGGCCGACGCCGCGCCGTACCGGACGTCCTACCTCGACCGGCTCGAGCCGTTCCTGGACCTGATCGACCCGGTGTGGTTCAGCGACCACCTCGACCAGGGGTCGGTGTCGGACGGAGCGCAGCGCACCGAGCTGATGCACGGCATTCCGATCGCCTTCACGGCGGAACAGGCGCAGGCTGTCCGCCGCAACATGCAGACCGTCACCGACCGGGTCCGGCGGCCGCTGCTCGTCGAGAACACCTGGTACGACTACATGATCAAAATTCCGGGTGCGATGGACGAACCCGAGTTCGTCCGGCAGGTGCTCGACGGCACCGACCACGGCCTGCTGCTCGACCTCACCAACACCTGGATCAACGCCCAGAACTACGGCTTCGACGTCGATGCGTGGCTGGCCGCCGCACCACTGGACCGGGTCGTCGAACTGCATGTCGCCGGCGGCGAGCTGCGCACCCGGGGCCCGAAGGCGGGCACTTGGCACGACAGCCACAGCCGTCCCGTTCCCGAGCAGGTGTGGGCGCTGGTTGCGGATGTCGTCGCCGCCGCACCGGTTCGCGCGATCACCCTCGAATGGTCCAACGACGTGCCGTCGATGCCCGAGCTGCTGGACCACCTCAGCCGGGCCCGGCAGCTTCTTCACGCCTCGCCCTTTTACCAGAACAAACATGTCGCCGCCCCGGAAGGAATATCGCATGTCACTCCAGGCAATGCAGTTCGTCATCGGTAAGGCAGCCACAGACCAGGCTTTCCGGCAGCGACTGAAGGCCGATCCACTGGAAATGGTCGTGCACATCTCCGCGCGTTATGCCTACGAGTTCACGCCGGAGGAGGTGCAGGCGCTCGCGGCGATGGACTGGGACGGCCTTGACGGCGTCGCGCAGGACCTGGACGAGCGGATCTCGCGCGTCCGGCTGGGCGGAAGCAGTTCGCTGACGAACCCGACCTGCTCCTGCACGCCCGAGTCGGGCAGCAACCCGGACAAGTGAGCCGGCCGAGTCGGCCGTTCCTGCTCCACTTCGCCGAAGCCGAACCGTCGCCGTCGCCGTCGCCGTCGCCGTCGCCGGCTCGGGCGGCGGTGGACGTGCGGGACCTGGTCGCCAGGCTGATGCCGGCGTTGGCTGACCGGACAGCGGCGGAACCGGAGCCGGTCGTGCTGCTGCTGGCCTATTCGCGCAACCCGGACACGGTGCTGCTCGAGCGTGCCCTGCTCGCCCGGGGTGTGCCGTGCCGGCTACTCGGGGCGGACGACTTCCCCACCGACGTCACGGTGACCTGGCGCGGCGACGGGAAGCGGACGGGCGGCGACGTGTTCGGCCTCGACTCGGCGCAGGTCCGGAGCGTGTGGTTCGGGCTCGCCGGGCCGACCGGTGTACCGGCCCGGCGCCTGCCACCGTTCGAAACGGGCGAATGGGCCGACGCGCTCGCCGGCTGGTGGCGGAGCTGCCCGGCGCCGTTCGTCAACGACCCGGACGCCGGCAGCCGGGCCGGCAACAAGATCACATCATTGGAGCACGCCGCGGAGGAGGGCCTGACGGTGCCGGACACGCTGGTCACCAACGACCCGGATCAGGCCTTGGCGTTCTGCCACGCCTACGGCAGCGCCGGGGTGATAGCCAAGTCGCTGAACAGCCACTACGTCGAGCTGGACGGGCGGCGCCACAGCCTGTTCACCCGCGTCCTGAGCGCCGCCGACCTCGCCCTGCTGCCGGCGACGCTGGCCGCCGCGCCCTGCGTGTTCCAGCCGCTGCTCGACAGCCGGCTCGAACTGCGGGTGACGGTCGTCGACGAGCAGGTCTTCACCGCCTCGACCGCTACCGCCGACCTCGCGGCGGCGGGGCTGGCGGGCAGCGGTGACGTGCGGCGGGTGCGGCGCGCCGTGCCGATGACGGCTCACTGTCTCGACGACGACGTTGCTCACCGCTGCGTGCGGCTGGTCGCCGGCCTCGGCCTGCGCTACGCGGCGCTCGACCTGATCGTGACACCGGACGGCGACCACGTGTTCCTGGACCTCAACCCGCGAGGCGGCTGGTGGTTCGCCGAGCAGCGGGCCGGTCTGCCGATCAGTGACGCGGTTGCGGGGTTGCTGTCATGACGGTCAGCACGCAGGCCCAGCAGCGGCAGGCCGCGCCGGCACCCGCGGCCACGGACACGGACACGGTCTGGGACCGGCTTGCCGACGCCGCCAATCCGGCCCACTACCGGCCGAAGCGGCAGAACGGGCTGGTCTGGCGCGAGCTGCGATCCGCGCGGGGCGAAGAGTACGTCGTCGTCCAGAACCCCGACGCCGCGACGTACCGCAAGATCACGATGGCCGAGTTCTACCTGTTCGAGCTGATGGACGGCAGCCGCAGCGTCCAGGACCTGGTCGTCGCCTACATGATGAAGTACCACCGGTTCGCACTGCCGCTGGTCCTTCGCCTCGTGCGCAACCTGAAGGTCGGACAGATGCTGACCGACCCGCCCCGGTTCGTGTTCGGGCCGTTGGGCGAACAGCTGCGCCACCGGCCGGTGAGCTCGTTCGCCACCGGGTTCGCGAAGTCCTTCGTCCGGCGCGAGTTTCCGCTGCACGGGCTCGACGGCCTGGTCGACCGCGCCTACGACCGGGGCGTGTGGGTGCTTTTCACCCGGCCAGCAAAGATCGTCATGTTCGCGGTGGCGGTGCTCGGCGTGCCGCTGCTGGCCTGGTCGCTGTCGTCGTCGGCGTCGGGGCTGGCCGACCAGTCCCTCGTCGTCACGGTTCCGACGTTGTACGGCTGCCTGCTGGTCGTCGCCGTACTGCACGAACTGGCGCACGCCTTCGCGGCCAAGTCCTACGGCCGGGTGGTTCGGCGCGGCGGACTATCGATCTTCTACGGCTCGCCTGGGATGTTCGTCGACACCCAGGACATGTGGATGGAGCCGCGCGGGCCGCGGATGGTCTCGGCCTGGGCCGGGCCGTTCTCCGGGTTCGTGCTCGCCGGGCTTTCCGGCATCGTCCTGGTGGCCACGCCGGACGCGCCGTGGGCGGCAGTGGTGGCGATCTTCGGCACCGCTGCCCTGGCCGTGAACCTGGCCCAGCTCACGCCGCTCATCCAGCTCGACGGCTACTACATGCTGATGGACTGGCTGGAACTGCCGAACCTGCGAGCCAGGGCGCTGGGGTTCGTAAGGGGGGAGCTCGCAGGCAAGGTCCGTCGCCGGGAGCGGTTCGACCGCACCGAACGCGTCTTGACGATCTTCGGACTGGCCGCCGCGGCGTACACCGGCTACGTGCTCGTCCTGGCAGCCGGGTTCGCCTGGGTCCGGGCGAAGACGATGGTGAGCGACGCGGTCGCCGTGCCGAGCCTTGGCCGGGTCCTTGCCGCCACGGTGGTTCTGCTCCTGACCCTTCCGCTGCTGTACGTGCTCGGGCAGCGGCTGTGGCGGGGTGGCTCGTCGCTGGTGGTGGCGAGCCGGCGGCTGCGCCGGTTGGCCGCGGAGCGCCGCTACCGGGAGCGGGTCGCGGTGCTCGCGAACGTACCGCCGGTCGCCGAGCTGGGGAAGGCGTACATCCAGTGGATGGCGCGGCGGACCACCGAGAAGGTGTTCCGGGCCGGCACCATGGTGGTCGCTCCGGACGAGGTCGCCGAGGTCTTCTGCCTGGTGCTGTCCGGCGAGGCCGAGGTCGTCGAATCGGGTGCGAATGCCGGGACGGGGCCGGGCGCGGGAAGTGCGCTGCCCACGCTCGGCCCTGGCGATTACTTCCCGCCGCCCGGATTGCCAAGGTCGCCCTTGACCGTGCGGGCGCTCACCGACGTGCACGTGTTGCGGCTGGCCGGCGCCGATTTCTCCGACCGACTCGCTCCGCTGCTGGCCCGGCGGGCCGAGAACGACACGCGGGCCGACGAACGGGCAGAACTCGAGGGCTTCGCACTGTTCGACGGCCTCCGCACCCGTGACAAGGACACGCTGCTGGCCCACCTGCGGGCACGGAGCTGCGTGGACGGCGAGGTCGTCGTCGCCGAAGGCGACCCCGGTTCGGCCTTCTACCTGGTCCGTAGCGGGGCCGTCACGCTGACACAGACCTGCGCCGACGGGCCGCCGCGAACCCTGGGCGCCGGGGACTTCTTCGGCGAGAGCGCACTGCTGCACGACGAGCCCCACGCCGCGACAGCCACGTCGGTCGGCGAGACCAGGCTGTGGGAGCTGGACCGGACGACGTTCGACGACGTGGTGTGCCGCTATTTCGGGCTGTCCCACGCCGTACGCGCATCCGCCGAAGCGGACGAAGCGGCACGTGCCGCCGAGGCGCTGGCGGGCACGGTGGCCGGCCGCTGGCTTGAGATCGAGGTCGGCGACCCGGCACCCGAGTTCACCCTCGACACCGCCAGCGGGCCGTCGCCGGTGTCGTTGTCGGACTACCGGGGCCAGGTGGTGATGCTCTGGTTCTCCCGCGGCTACAACTGCCCGTTCTGCCGGGAGTACATGGCCCGGTTGGCGCCGGCGGTCGGCGATTTCGAGCGGGCCGGCGTGCAGATCCTGCAGCTGGCGCCCAACCTCGTCGATTCTGCCCGCGAGTTCTGGCGCGGCAAGGACCTGCCGTTCCCGTTCCTGTGCGACCCGGAGAAATCCGCCTACCGGCTGTGCGGCCTGCAGGACATCGGCGCCGGCGAAGCGCAGCGCAACTCGGTGCGGGGCTTCACGCGGGCGTTCACCACCGGCCAGGGCCGTACGACGATGCACGCACTCTGGCTTGACGTTGTGAACCCGTCGATCGGCGAACGGCTCGGCCACCACACGATGACGGCGATGCAGCAGGGCGTCTTCCTGGTCGGCCCGGACGGCGTGCTGCGCCGCAAATACGTCTTCGGCCCACTCGACGAACCGCCGTCGAACACCGAACTCCTCGAAGCGGCCGTCGAACTGGGATCGATCGAGCTGGCGACAACACAACTGGAGGCGGGCTCGTGAACTGTTGGGTATGCAATCTTCCTGGGCACGCGGTCTGCCGATTCTGCGGCCGATGCGTCTGCAAGGACCACGCGAAAACGATGCCGTTCCTGCTCGAGGCCTTCGCCACCAGCCGTGGGCTGGAAGGGTTGGCGGTCGACGAGGCGATCTCGTGTGGCGTCTGCCGGCCGGCGCCCGAGCCGATCAGACTCGACTTTCTGGACCCCGGAGCGCCCGCGCCGCTGTCGCACGAGCCGACCCGATGACGGACATCGCGTCGGAACCTCGTACCGAGGCCGACCACGACTCCGCCACGGTCGCCGCAGCGGCCGATTTCCCGGTTCCCCGGCCGCTGCTCACCATGACCGGTATCGAGTTCGTCGTGCTGTTCTTCACCGGCACCGGCCTGGCGTTTCAGTACAAGCTCACGGCGAGGTTGTGGCCGTGGGACGACCTCACACTGTTCAACAGCCGGTTCCTCGGCGCCATCTACCTGACGTCGCTGGTCGCCGTGGCCTGCCTGCTCGCCACCAGGCGCTGGTCGCCGGCTCGGGTCGTCGCCCCGATGATCGGCGTCTTCACGTTGTGCGTGATCGTCGTGTCCACTGCCTACCCGTCGAGGTTCGCCTTCTCGGACCGGCCGCTGCCGGTGATCGGCTGGTTCGTCCTCTACGTCGCGCTGCCCGTCTGCGCTTTCTGGTACACGTGGCGGCTGCGTGGGCGCGCCCGGGCGGCCGGCGTCGCGACTCCGGTGGCGTGGCGCTACTGGCTTCGGCTGTTCGCCGTCCTGATGACCGGGCAGGCCGTCGGTCTGTTGGCGGCGCCCGAGCAGGTCACCGAGTTCTGGCCGTGGACTGTCGACGCGTTCCACGGCCAGCTCTACGCGGCGACGTTCCTGGCCGGCGGCGTGGGCGCGTGGCTCGTCTCGGTCCGAGCGACACGCGCCGAACTTCGCACTGTGGGGTTGACGCAGGCGTCGTTCGGCCTGTTCGCGATCGGCGGCGCCGCACTGGTCGAGCTCGACACCGGTGTCGTCGAGTGGTCCGACCCCGGCACCACCGCCTGGCTCGCGATGATGTTGTTCTGCGCCGCGAGCGGCTTCGCCGTCATAGCCCGTTCACTCCAGACAGCTGGAGACAGCGAACGAGAACTGAAGCAGGGGCACTGATGCATCGGCGAAGTCCGCCAGCGCCCGGCTGCCGATCGGTCATGATCGGGTCATGCGCCCACGGCGTGTCCGTCCACCGGCTCCGACGTCGGAGTTCGCCGGATTCCGCTTCCCTCCCGAGGTGATCGTCCTGGCGGTCCGCCGGTACCTACGCCTGCCATGTCGACGCGGCCCAGGAGAAGAACCGGATCGAGGCCGATCACGGCCGTTCGAAAGCCCGGCTCCGGCCGCAGCTGCGGTCCGGCAACATCACGGCGCGGCAGGGATGCCGCCGACAGACCATCCAGCACGCCGTCGTACGTCGACACCCGGGGCCCCGGCGGCAGCCACCGGATGACGCCCACGGTTGGGGCTGCGGCCATGGCGGCCCCAACCACCATCCATCGACGCTGACGTCATCACGACGGATCCATGTATCCGCCGTGATGACCGGGTTGGGCGCGGTACACAGCGCCCAACGGCGCCGATGTCACGCCGCGGCACCCACTTGATCCTCGCGGCGCAGATTGGACGGCGGACCGGCATGGACGACCTTCTCGGCAAGTCAATCCACAGAGAGCAACCGGCTCTTAACCGGTGGGTTCAGGGTTCGAGTCCCTGACGGCCCACCAATGTAGGCATTGCGCGAACCGCTCCCTTCGGGGGCGTTGTGGCTGGTAGGACGGCTGCGGCGCCCCTGTGGGGGGCGGGGGACGTGGCTGGTTGGGTCGGCTTCGGCTGGCTGGTGTCTCCAGTGTCTACGTTGGCGATGTCCCTTGGAGCGTCGGGTCCGAGGACCTTGAAGATCGGTATGAGCCGGTCAGGTCCCGTGACTTTGACTTCGGCGACCAAGGCTTCGATGAGGGTCTTGCGCCCGAGGTCGTCGCCTGTCTCGATGATCGTTTCGATGTGTCGGGCGACTGCGCGAAGGCTGGAGCGGGCGGGCATGACGGGTTCGTGGTCGATCTCGTTGGTGAGTTCGGCCTGCCGTTGGCGGAGCTGCTTCTGCTTGGTGCGTAGTGCTTCGAGGCGTGTGGCGAGGGTCTCGTCGTCGAGGGTACCGCGCTCGAAAGCGCCCAGGTAGCGGTCGATGGCCTGGTCGGTTTGGGTGAGTTCGGTCTCGATCGTGGTGAGTTCGGCCGTGTGGTCGGATCGGGCGTTGCGGTGGCTACGCTGGGCTTCGGTGACGGCGTCGGCGATGAGCTGCTGGTTGTCGCGGTAGAAGCTGGCGAGGGCGGTGAGCACGGCGTAGTCAACGGCGTCGGCGTCGAGGCGGGGGGCGTCGCATTCGTTGCGGTTGTAGCGGTTGCGGGTGTGGCAGGTGTAGTACCGGTAGGTGTGGTTGCGGCCGGTGGCGCGGGTGCCGATGAGGGCTGTGTTGCACTGGGGGCAGCGCATCCGGCCGGTGAGGGAAGGCCACCCTCGAGACCTGGTGCTGGGCCGGCCAGGCCCGCGACGCCCTCATCGACCTGCAGCGCCTGGCCGCCGGCGCCGCCGCGACTCACAAACGACTTCGGTGTCGCCCTTGGATCACCGGTCGGTCTCCCAGTAAGACAGAATCGTGGCCCGTCAAGGGTGAGGGTGCGACCGAGTCGCATGATCGCGGTGAACGGCAGCTCACATCCATGGCGTTGATCAAGCGGTGCCGATCTCACGCTCTTGGTATTCGCGCGGTGAGAGTCCGTGGAAGCGCGTGAAGGCGGCGCTGAAGGTCGGTAGGTGAGCGTAGCCAACGCGGTGGGCAACGGCGCTGGGCTTGGCGCCGCCGACGAGCAGGTCGCGAGCCACGCGCATGCGGGCCGCGTAGCGCCAGCGGGCGAAGGTCATTCCGGTCTGCTCGTGGAACGCTCGGTGGACGTCGGCGGGCAGGTCGAAGTCGGTCGATCCAGCAGAGACCCCGATGCGGCGCAGGTAGTCCGTGGCAGCTTCACGCCCACGCGGGTCGGTGGGCATCGGCACCGATAGTGCCCGCTGCGCGGCGACCTGCTCGGCGAACAGGTCGATGATGCGGGCCGGGTCATAGTCGACCGGACGCAGCAAGGTTCGGGCGCTGATGGAGCAGAACATCAGGTAGTCGTCCCACGCTCGCGGGAACTGCACCTGGATGGGTTCGGTCAGTTGGAGATCGGCGGTGCTGGCGTTTCCGAGCGGCAGCGAGATGGAGTCCTGGCGAAGCCCAGTAATGTGCTCGGCTCCCGCCGGTATCCAAGTCGCGACGCCACGCAGTCGTTCGTAACGCCTAACGCCGATGTCGAGGTAACCGCTGCCGCGATACATCCAACTGAGCACGTGACTGTCCGTGGCGTGCAAGGGTGTGCGGGCTGCGGGCAGCAGATCGGGCGCATGGGCAGCAGCACCGTCTCTCCGCATCAAGCGCACGAACTTGTCAGCCTGGCGTGCCGCGCTGGCGCGCCCGGTCAGGCCACCGGCAAGAGCGCGGGCGGCGAGCTCCCTGGCGAACTCGTGAGGGGTCGGCCCGAACTGCTGCTGGAACGCGCGCCGGAAACCGCCGCGGCTGGCGAAGCCCACTCGCGCTGCCACCTGATCGACGTCGTACCCGGCGGCCAGAAACTCGACGGCGGCGGTCAGCCGGCAGCGCAGTCGCCACTGCTCGAAGGTGAGCCCGGTATCGGCGAGGAACTCGCGCAGCAGGGTGCGCGGACTAGAGGGCACCCGGGTCGCCCATTCCTTGACAGTGAGGTCGAGCGCGGGGTCGCGGATCAGTTCCTCGGCCACTGCTCTCGCCCCGGCGGCCTTCGGCATGGTGGGGGGATCGAGCAGTGCCGAAGGAGCGGTGGCCCCGCCGCGCGGAGGTGAGGTTGGGCGTGTGCCGAGACCACGAAGGAGATCGGCTACCCCGTCAGGCGAATACCCGTGACCGGTGAACGGTGTGACCTGAAGGTTGAAGTACTGGATCAGCCAGTCCTGCCAGTCATCGGGGACGTCGAACCGCGTCGGCTTGGTCAGCGCCCAAGCCCCGACGCTAGCGTCGGGCCAGTACGGGAAAGCGACCGTGCCGGGCTCGGTGATCGTCAGAGTGCGGTTTCGGTAGCTCTGAGGCATCCAGATGCCTTCGCCGCCGGCGAGAGAGAACTCCGGTCCGCCGTCCAGAAGCACCCGCGCGCGACCGGTGCGGACCCAGATCAGCATGTGACTGGGGCGCTCCACCGGAACCATCCGTGCTCCCGGTATCGGCGGTGGAGACGAGTCAATCATGTCATAACTATATGGCGACCTGCGTACCCAAGTGCAGGTGAGGTTTACCGTACCTTATCAGTGGCTCTCTGCCGTTGGTGGCGCGCGGCCGTCTCACCCTAGACGCGATCGGAAGGGGCTTCCCTCAGCATGCCGAAGACCTCACGTGGGCTCACAGTGCACCCGTTGACCCTGCGAGAGGTCGAGGTGGTTCGAGTGGTGGACCTGACGCCGGGGATGCGGCGGGTCACGTTGAGTGGCGAGCAACTTCGTGCGTTCACCTCGGCGAACGGCTTCCCGCAGCCGGCGTTCGACTCGACGGGCTTCGACGATGACATTCGGTTGGTGTTCTGCTACCCCGATCAGGCCGAGCCGGTGCTGCCAGTACAGAAGGAGAAGGGCCTCGAGCTGCCGAGGGACCCCCGGCCGTTGTCAAGGGGCTACACAGTCCGTCGCTGGAACCCCGCGACCGGAGAACTGGACGTGGACTTCGTCAAGCACGGTATCGGTGTCGGCAGCACCTGGGCGTACCGCACCCAACCCGGCGACCGCATCCACTTCCACGGGCCGAGCGCATCGCGGGCGCTGCCGCAAGACGCGGACTGGCTTCTTGTCGCCGGCGACGACACAGCGATCCCCGCGATCGCCCGCCTGCTTGATGAGTTGCCCGATGACGCGCGGGCGCAGGTGTTCGTCGAGGTAGCCGAAGACGCTCATCGGCTGGAGCTGAGGGCTCTGCCGCGGGTTGAGGTGACCTGGTTGGTGCGCGGCGGCGCCGAGGCGGGCACGACCACGCTTCTGGTGGACGCGGTCAAGAACAGTGGCTGGTGGGACGGTCGACCGTTCGCGTGGTTCGCGGGAGAGCGCTCGGCGGTGCGGGATCTGCGTCGCCATCTGGTCGAGGACCGGGGTGTGCCCAAGGAGGACATCGAGTTCACCGGGTACTGGCGTCGTGGCGAGGTCATTGCCCTAGAGGCCGACGGAGCGGTGCCCGACCCCGAGAAGTCGATCACGCCCTTCGAGAAGCTCCATCAACTGACCGAACTGGTCCCGCCGATCGCGATCCGCACCGCCGTCGAGCTGGGCATTCCCGAGCTGATCTCGCGTGGTGTCAGCAGCGTGGCGGACTTGGCCATCAGGGCGGATGCCGACGAGCGGGCGTTGGGCAAGCTGCTGCGCTACCTGCATGCCCTGGACGTGCTGACCGAGACCGAACCGGGCCGCTACGGTCTGACGCCGGTGGGTGAAGTCCTAACCGTCGAGTTCGTCGCGGACTCCTTGCACCCGTCCGGGGTGGGAGGCCGGGAGATGCTCGGCGTCCACGGACTCACCGAGTCGATCCGCACTGGCCGGTCGTCTTACGCCTCCGTCACGGGTCAGACCTTTGCTGAGGTGCGGGCCGAGCAGGACTACGAGGACCGCTACCTGGAACGTCTGGCCGAGTTCCAGCACGCGCTGGCTATGTCGATCGCCAAATCCGACCTGCTTACTGGCGTCCGGCACCTGGTGATCCACTCCGGTGGCGCGGGCGTGCAGGCCCGCGAGTTCGTCGCCGCTCATCCTGATCTGCGGGTCACGATCTGCGCGCTGCCCGCCCAGGCCGACTGGCTACGCCGCGACCTGCCCGTCACGATCCCCGACGAGCAGCAGCGGGCACGGGTCAGCGTGGTCGAGCAGTCGGTATTCGAGCCCAGCCCCGAATCGGACGTCGTGTTCATCAGCCGCGCTTTCAAGGCGCTACCCGACGCCGACGCCGCCCACGCTCTCCGCCGAGCGTCCGAGAACCTCCTCCCGGGTGGGCGGGTGCTGCTGGTCGAGGAGGTCTTCGACACCGACGACCTCGATGAACATGACGGCGAAGCCGACCTGATCGGACTCGCGGTACATGGCTCCGGTCTACGCACCGCCGAGGAACTGTACACCGTGATCACCCGGTCAGGGCTCACCCGCACAGAGACGCACGTCGTCGGCTGGGGCACCACCGTCTACGAACTCGTCCGCAACGACACCAACTGACCCTGAGGTGCCCCTTTCCTTCCGGGTAGCTGCCCCTACTGGAATTAGGGGCAGCACGGAAGATGCAATAGTTGACACAGAAGCACAGGAAATGCTCGCCTGAATTCAAGGACGAGGTGGTAAAGATGGTAATCGAGGCGTCTCGTCCGATCGCCGACGTCACACGTGAACTCGGCATCGTCGAGGGAAAACTCGGAGTCTGGGTCGCCGCCTACCGGCGCGCCCACGCCGGCGAGGCGCCCTCACCGGCCGCCGCGGACAACGCACGGATACGCGAACTCGAACGGCAGAACCGTGAGCTGGCCATGGAGAACGCCTTCCTGAAAAAAGCCGCGGCGTACTTCGCCAAGGATCATCGGTGAGCGACACGTTCGAGTTCATCGATGCGGAGTACGCCGCCCGCACCACCACGAACACCGCCGCACCCGCACCGTCCATCACCCAGATGTGCGCCTGGCTGCAGGTCTCTCGCTCCGGGTCCTATGAATGGCGCGGCCGTCTCGCCTCCGCGACCGCGACCCGCCGCGACGAGCTCACCGGGCTGTTTCAGCGGTCGTTCACCGTCATCGACACCGCCATCACCCTAGATCACCTTAATAGTGACTGTCCGGATTTAACGGGGCACACCACCCCCACTCGAATGAAGAACAGAAGGAAGAACGCGTCCATGACCTTTACCAGACCACGACGCCGCAGCGCGGCCCTTGTCGCCGCGTTGCTGAGCACCGTGATCCTCCTCGCGGGGTGCGGCAGCGACGACAAAAATGATCAAGGTGACGCGGTCGGAGCGACCCGCACTGTGGAGGCCGACAACGGCACGGTCGAGATCCCGGCGCACCCGCAGCGGATTGCAACGCTCGGGAGACTAACCGTGTCGTTCCTCGACCTCGGCGGCGAGCCAGTGGGCGTCACGGAGGTGGACGCTTCCGTGCTCGATCTGTTGCCCGAGGAGCAGCAGGCCGCGTACAACGCGGCCAAGCTCCTCGGCTCCGGCGCCAGCGAAGCCGACCTCGAGCTGCTGGCCAGCCTAAAGCCCGACCTCATCTTGTTCTCCGCACCTGACTCCGACTTCGAGCAGATGAAGTCGCAACTGGAATCGATCGCGCCGACGATCTTCTTCGGATTCAGCTCGGACTGGAAGACCCGTCTGTCCGTGACCGCGGATGCCACTGAGCTGACGGATGCTCTCAACGAGCAGAAGACCGAGTATGAAGAGAAACTCGCCGGATTCCAGGGCAAGTACTCGAAGATCATCCAGGACACCACGTTCGGCGAAGTCAACAGAGGTTCCTGGCAAGACGCGGGAATGTTCACCCTCAACGGCTCGCAGTGCTCGGAGATAGCTCGCGCGGACATTCCGCTCGACATCCCCGATCTGGGTGAAGGGGGCGAGGAGCGATCGTTCGAGAAGATCGGCGAACTGTCTGAGTACGATGTGCTCCTGTACCCCGTGGACGCTGAGGGTCAGGTCGCGGAAGGTTTCGTCCCCGTGGCGGATTCGAACGCGTGGAAGGCCCTTCCCGCCGTGACATCCGGGAAGGCCCTGGGTGTCCACTGCTTCGGCGATGTCAGCTTCACCAGAAGCTATCGAACCTACTCTCAGTACCTGGATTCACTCGACAAGGCGCTGGCGACGCTCGCGACGGCGGGATGACGGCGCAGACCAGTGACGTCGAGGTCCGGGTGCCCGCCGCGGCGGCATCCGGACCTCGACTGCGCGTCGTCGGTCTGCTCGCAGTGCTGGTGACACTGCTCGTACTGCTGGTGCTGAGCCTGTTGGTTGGCTCGAAGGCGATTGCGCCGTCGGTGATATGGGATGCGCTGTTTCATCCGTCGGCCGACATCGATCAGTTCTCGATCCGCGACTACCGTCTGCCGCGCACGGTCGTCGGGCTCGTCGTAGGCATGGCGTTGGGGGTCGCGGGGGCGTTGATCCAGGCATTGACGCGCAATCCGCTGGCCGACACCGGTATCCTCGGCGTGGGCGCGGGTTCCTCCTTCGCGGTGACCATGGCCGTCGGCGTGCTCGGAATCCGCGATATCAGTGGCTACATGTGGTTCGCGTTCGCCGGGGCGCTGATCGTCACGATCATGGTCTTGCTCCTGGGATCGACCCGACGCGGCCAGTCGCCGGGAGTCATGGTGCTCGCCGGGGTCTGTGTCAGCGCGGTGCTCGATGGCGCCGGGTCGGCACTTCAGCTGACCAACCCGGACGCGTTCGATGCGATGCGGTCGTGGACTGCCGGTTCGATCCTGGGGCGCCCCCTCGACGTGGTGTGGCCGGTCCTGCCGTTCTTCGCCGTGGCGCTCATTCTGGCCTTTGCGGTGTCGGGTCCACTCAACGCGATGGCTCTCGGCGACGAGATCGCCGCCGCCCAGGGCGTCCGTCTGGCCCGCACCCGCGTCCTCGCGATCATCGCGATCACACTGCTCGCTGGAGGCGCGACCGCCATCGCGGGCCCCATCGGATTCGTCGGGCTCATGGTGCCGCACGTGGCCCGCTGGTTCGTCGGACCGAACCAGCGCTGGGTCTTCGCCTACAGCATCCTCCTCGCCCCGAGCCTGCTGCTGGCCTCCGACGTTCTCGGGCGAATCGTCATGCGGCCCAGCGAGATCCCCGTGGGTATCGTCACCGCCTTCATCGGCGCCCCCGTTCTCATCGCACTGGTGCGGCGGAAGAAGGCGAGCGGACTATGAGTATCGGCGTTACTTCTCGGTCCGGACTAACGCGCCATCGCTCGACAGGTGGGGCTCCCGGGGGGCGGCTGGACTTCGGGCGGCGGGTGCTGGTGCTGCGGCGATGGAGGATCGCGGTCCGGCTCGAGTGGCGCTCGGTCATCGTCTGCGCGGTGCTCGCGGTCGCGGTCGCCTGCATGGCGGTGCTCGCGCTGATGACGGGCTCGTACCAGCTCAGCCCTGGGCAGGTGGTCTCCGCGCTGGTCGGCGGGGAGACCGGGCTGGTCCACGACATCGTGGTCGAGTGGCGGGCGCCCCGGGTGGTTGCGGCGCTGGTGTTCGGTGCCGCGTTGGGGGTGAGCGGGGCGGTCTTCCAGTCGATGTTGCGCAACCCGCTCGCTGACCCCAGCATCATCGGATTCTCCCAGGGCTCCTACACCGGCGCGTTGATCGTGATCCTCCTCATCAACGGCACCTACGTGCAGTTGATAGGCGGGGCGTTGCTAGGGGGGATGGCCACCGCCATCGCCGTGTACGTGCTCGCCTACCGGCGAGGGGTGCAGGGGTTCCGGTTGATCATTGTCGGCATCGGCGTCTCGGCGATGCTCGGCTCGCTCAACACCTGGTTGATACTCAGAGCCGACCTGGAACAGGCGATTGCAGCCGCCGCGTGGGGCGCCGGATCACTCAACGGGGTGTCCTGGGATCAGGTGGCCATCGGCGGTGTGTGCATCGCTGTGCTTCTGCTGTTGGCTGCGATGTTGAGCCGGCCGATGCGGCAGATGGAGCTGGGTGATGATACCGCCGCCTCCCAAGGGGTGCGGGTCTCGCCCGCCCGCCTCGGCATGGTCGTGGTGGGGGTGGCGTTGACGGCGATTGTCACGGCTGCATCGGGGCCGATCGCGTTCATCTCCCTGGTCGCGCCGCAGATCGGACACCGCCTTGTCCGCACTGCGGGGATAACCCTCGCACCCGCCGCCTTCGTCGGCGCGCTGCTGTGTCTGGTGGCGGACTACCTCGCCCAGCACGTCGCCCCAACTCCCCTGCCGGTGGGGATCATCACCGTCATGCTCGGCGGTGGGTACCTCGGGTATCTGCTTTTCACCGAAGCCAGGAGACGCCTATGAACACCAACACCATCACCGATCTTGCGGAGGCGAGAGACGTACCCACTCCTGCTCCGCCGCCCGGCGGCTCACGCCTCCGCGTGGAGTCGGCGACGATCGGTTACGACAAGCGCATCATCAGCGAGGGCTTGTCGGTGTCCATTCCGGACGAGTCGTTCACAGTCATCGTGGGCCCGAACGCGTGCGGGAAGTCCACTCTGCTGCGCGGCCTGTCGCGGCTGTTGAAGCCGTCCGCGGGTCAGGTGGTCCTCGACGGTGTAGCTATCCAGTCGTACAAGACGAAGGAGGTGGCGCGGCGGGTCGGCCTGCTGCCGCAGACCTCGATCGCCCCGGACGGGATCACCGTAGCCGACCTGGTGGCTCGGGGCCGGTATCCGTATCAGGGGTTCATCCGGCTGTGGACCGAGGCCGACGAGCGGGCCGTGGTCAGGGCGATGGACCAGACTGCGGTCACCGACCTGTCGGGCCGCTTGGTGGACGAGTTGTCGGGAGGCCAGCGACAGCGGGTGTGGGTGGCGATGGCGCTCGCGCAGCACACCAGCATCCTGCTGCTGGACGAGCCGACCACCTTCCTCGACATCACCCATCAGATCGAACTGATGGAGCTGTTCACCGACCTGCACCACGTCGGCCACACCCTGGTCGCCGTGCTGCACGACCTGAATCATGCTGCTCGCTACGCCACGCACTTGATCGCCATGAAGGACGGCGCCGTGGTCGCCGAGGGGCCACCGTCGGAGATCGTGACGGCCGAGCTGGTCGAAGAGGTGTTCGGTTTGCGCTGTCTGGTGGTGCCCGATCCGGTAGCGGGCACTCCTCAGGTGGTGCCGCTGGGCCGTGACCGCGGTGGCGAAGGCGTGCGGGAGGGCCGTTGATGCGCACCGATCCGATGGAGCTGGGGCGAGGACCGCTGACGCGGTGGCTACCGGTGCTGGGACAGGCTGCGCCTGAGCCTCCTGATGTCCGGTCATTCGAGGTCAGGGAGGGTGATCGTCCCGGACAGTTCGTGGCGCGCGTCATCTTCTCGCTGCCACGCATCACGATCCCCGCGATGCTGTTGGCGATCGTGTGGCAAGTGGGCGAGTCGGCTGTCCCGGTGGTGATGGGGCTCGCGATCGACCGGGCGCTCGTGACCAGGGATGCCGGGCAACTGGTGCTTTGGCTCGGTGTGCTGGTGGCCTTGTACGTCGCGCTGACGGCGGCGGCCAGGTTCACGAATCGGCTCAACACGTATGCGGTCCAGTTGTTGCAGCACCGACTGCGCGCGACACTCTCGACCAGAGTGCTGCATTCCGACGGCAGCGCGGTGCGGGCGCCGGCGGACAATGTGGTCTCGGCCATGACCAACGACGTCTTCCGCCTGGCCAACGCTGGGCTGCTCGTGGTTCTGCCGATCTCGAGGATCGCCGCCATAATGTTCATCGCTGTCTCGTTGCTGGTGATGCACTGGCCGCTTGGGGTCATGGTGCTGCTCGGCGCTCCCGTGGCGGTCTGGTTGATGGGCCTCCTGAGCGAACGTCTCTCCCGCGACACCCGCGAATACCAGGATCTCCTCGCTGACACCGTTGGACGGGCTACCGATCTGGTCGCCGGATACCGGGTGATCAAGGGCGTGCGCGCCGAGGCCGAGGCGACCAGGCGATACCGGCAGGCCAGCCGGGAGACCCTGGTCGGCGCCGGGCGCAACGCCGGGCTACTCGGCAGGTTTCTTGTGGGCTCCGGTGCGGTAAATGGCGTGTTCGTCGCCGCGGTGACGGGGCTGGCGGGCTGGTTCGCGGTGAATGGGCAGCTGAGCGTCGGCGAGTTGATCGCCGCGGGTGGCCTCACCCAGGCGCTGCTGCCACAGATGCAGGCGATCGCGAGTTATTCCATCCCCAATCTCGCGGGCGCCCGCGCCTCAGCCGCGCGAATCATGGACGTGCTCAGGAACGCAGGCACCGCCGCATCCGGACACGATGACGCGATACGACAGCGGTGCACGCCGCCGCCTGTGCAGGACGTGTCCGCGCCGTATGTCGGCGTGCTGGATATCGGCGTGCCCAGTGCGTCAATCCGGGTAGAACCCGGTGAGCTGGTGGGGGTGCACGCCGA
Organism: Parafrankia sp. BMG5.11; assembly: GCF_004337455.1. Lineage (NCBI taxonomy): Bacteria > Bacillati > Actinomycetota > Actinomycetes > Frankiales > Frankiaceae > Parafrankia > Parafrankia sp. BMG5.11. Next base: position 56,709 of record NZ_SJXI01000113.1, read on the forward strand.
TGATCGGATTGCCGCCCGCATCGCTGACGCGCTGCTGAACCCGTGGGCCGCCAACGACATTGAGGTGCGTCTCGACGGCCGGCCGGCGCACGAACTGACCCCAGCGGAGTACCGTTCCCTGGTCACCGCCGCACCTCATCGGGCAACGTTGTTCACCGGCACCATCCGCGACAACCTCGCCGTCACCGCCTGCCTGCCCGAGCGAATGGACAGTGCAGTGTGGGCGGCTGCCTGTGAGGACTTCGCAGCCGATCTCGACACCCCCGTCGGTGAGAACGGCAACCGCCTGTCCGGTGGCCAGCGTCAACGGGTTGCGCTCGCTCGAGCCTTCGCGACCGATACTCCGGTGTTGGTGCTGCACGACCCGACCACCGCCGTCGACTCGGTGACCGAGCAGACCATCGCCAAGCGGCTGGTCGGTATCCGTACAGATCGCTCAACCCTGCTGATCGCCTCGTCCCCGGCCCTGCTTGGCTGCTGCGACCGTGTCGTCGACCTCCTCGACAACATGCCGGTGCTTGGAAAGGCGGCGCTGTGACCGGGGGATCCGTGACGACAGAGCACGCGCTGCCGGTCGCGGGCGGACGTGAGACCGCTCGGGAGGTGTGGCGGCTCAGCCGTGAGCATCGACGCAGTCTGGCCGCCCTCGTGGTGCTGGGAATCGCAAGCACCGCCATCGACCTGATCGGACCCGTCGCGATCGGGTTCCTCATCGATCGGGTCCAGGAAGGCGCCGCCGACCTCGGTACCGTGCTGACCGTCATCGCGATCATGGCGGTCTCGGCCATTCTCGGTGCCGCTGGCACGGCGGCGACGATCGTCCTGGCTACTCGCATGTACCACACCGTCCTCGCCGGGCTGCGGGAGGAGCTGGTCTCCCGTGCCCTGACGCTGCCGCAGCATGTCGTCGAGTCTGCCGGCACCGGGGATCTGATCTCGCGGTCCAGCGACGACGTCACCGCGGTTGCCGATGCGGCCCCCGCGGTGATCCCGGCGCTTACCGTTACGTCCTTCACCATCGTCATGTCGCTGGGCGGGCTGGCCGCGGTGGAATGGCCCTACGCCGCCGCCCTTGCCGTCGTGCTGCCTGTCTACGTGCTCTCCATGCGGTGGTACCTGCGAACAGGCCCGCGGGTATACCTGGCCGAGCGTGCAGCGATGAGCGCGCGTGCTCAGCAGATTCTGGAGTCGCAGCGCGGCTACGCCACTGTGCTCGGATTCAGGCTTGCCGAGCAGCGGCACCGCGCCGTGACCACCACCTCCTGGGGCGTATCGGTGCAGGCGTTGCGGGCGCGCACCGTGCAGAGCATGCTCAACACCCGCCTGAACCTCGGCGAGTGCCTGAGCCTGGCCGCCGTGCTCGTCGTCGGCTTCGTCCTCATCGACCACGGAGCCTCGACTGTCGGGGGCGCGACCACCGCCATGCTGCTCGTGCTACGCCTGCTGAACCCGGTCAATCAGCTGCTGTTCGTCATCGACACTCTCCAGTCCGCCCTCGCGTCGCTGAACCGCATGGTCGGAGTCACCACCATCCCCGTCGCGGACGCGCCAGGCATCGCAACGAGCAGCAGCGTCCACCTCCGCGAGGTCTCCTTCCATTACGGGGTCGGCCCCCGTGTGCTCGTCGATGTCACGCTCGACATCCCCACCGGTCAGCGTGTCGCCGTCGTAGGTTCGTCGGGTGCCGGCAAGTCCACGCTGGCCACGGTGGTCGCCGGCATTCACCAGCCCGACGCCGGGACCGTGGCCCGACCGGAGCGCACGGTGATGATCACCCAGGAAGTACACGTGTTCGCGGGGACATTGCGAGACAACCTCACCCTCGCCGCACCGGATGCCACCGACGGTCAGGTAGGGGCTGCGCTGGAAGTGGCCCAGGCTGTAGGGATGCTCGACCTGCTGCCCGATGGCCTTGACACGGTGCTCGGTGGTGGCGGGTACGAGCTGACCGCCGCACAGGCACAACAGGTGGCGCTCACTCGCCTGGTGCTGGCCGACCCGGAACTGGCGATCTTCGACGAGGCCACCGCCGAGGCAGGTTCTGCGTACGCCGGACTGCTCGACCGCGCCGCCGACGCTGCGCTGACCGGACGCACTGGACTGGTGATCGCGCACCGGCTCTCGCAAGCCGCCGCCTGCGATCTGGTCGTGGTGATGGAGCACGGCCGTATCGCCGAGCGAGGAACCCATACAGAGCTGATCGCCGCCGGCGGGGTGTATGCCGCGCTTTGGTCGGCATGGCGGGCCGGGCAGGAAGCTGGAGCGAATGGGTAGGGATGATCGGACGTCAAGCCTCGTTGACCTGTCGTCCGGGGCGGGGTTGGAGGTTGAGCGGGCCGAACTCGTCCATGCAGAAGATCACGATCGGCTCGCCAGTCTCGGGGGTGACCTGGCCGTCGGCGATGGCGTAGAGATGCTCGACGCGGGCCTTCTTCGGCTCGTAGTCCGGCCAGAACAGCCCACCGCACACCTATCACTCCAGCTCAGCGCGTTAAGTGATCATCAAAGCCGAACTGGTGATCAAAATCAGGTGCTCCGCAGACATTCTCTTGTGAGGTACGCGCGGCCGCTCTCGGGCATCTCTCGCGAGTCTCGTCGATCCGCGCAAATTTAGGTTAGGTTACCCTAC
>NZ_SJXI01000012.1:0-53227 GCF_004337455.1 Parafrankia sp. BMG5.11
GACTTAAGCTTCACGGCATTGCATCCGGTCTGGGCGTACAGGACACCCGGGTCGGTGCTGAGCGCCGCCTTGGCCTCGGCACTGTCCCGGTCGGCGAGGATCTCGAACCGCCCGGCCTCCAGGCCGTCCAACGCCGCACGTACGACATCGGCCGGATCGTTCTTCGGGATGTCCCAGCCGGCCATCATGTCGGTGTCGGTGCTGCTCAGGACCAGACCCGTGACGAGGGTGCCCTGCTCACGCAGCTCCAGGCGGATTCCGTTGGTCAGGCTCCACTCGGCGGCCTTGGCCGCGCTGTAGGCGTTGGCCCCGAGATAGGACAGCCAGGACAGCCTGGAAAGGACGTTGAGGACCGCGCCGCCGCCGTTGCCGGCGAGCACCGGGGCGAACGCGCGCACCATCGCGAGGGTTCCGTAGAAGTGGGTGTCCATCTCAAGACGGATCTTCGTCAGATCGCCGGTGACGAGATTCTGCGCGGTGGACACGCCGGCGTTGTTGACCAGCAGCGTGACGTCGGATGCCGCGACGGCGGCCGCGGCGACCGAGTCCGGGTCGGTGATGTCGAGCGGCAGCGTCTCGACACCGGGGAGGTCGGCCGACCGGGGGCTGCGCGCCGTGGCGTAGATCTTCGACGCCCCCCGGTCGTGGAGCTGTTCGACGAAGTGGCGGCCGATGCCGCGGTTCGCGCCGGTGACGAGGGCGATGCTTCCGGAGAGGTCCATGGATGAACCGTAGGGCGCGACCATGAGCGTGTGGATGCCTGAGGTTCTCATTCTGATATCCGTCTGCCTCACCACACGCGGCTTCCCGGTACGCTGCGTCCGTGGATGTCCTCGCCGACGTGCTGGCGGTCTCGGGGGTTCGCGGCGCCCTCGGGGCGAGGATCGAGGCCGGGGAGAACTGGGGCTGGTGGGCGGCGGCCTCGCGCGGCGCCGCCTTCCACGCGGTCACCGCGGGAACAGCCTGGCTGGCGGGCCCGGGCCAGTCCGCCCGCCAGCTCATGCCCGGTGACGTCGTTCTCCTGCCGAGCGGCACCGAACACGTCCTGGCGAGCGACACCGACACCCTGGCTCGAACCGGTGCGCACGCCTTCGACAGCTGGGAGTGGGCCGACTCCGGCGCGGTGAGGATCGGCTCCGGCCCGGTCCGCACCCACATCCTGTGCGCGCACTACTCGCATGACCCCGCCGTCACGACCCAGGTCCTCACCCTGCTTCCCGACCTGGTCCACATCCGTGCGGACAACGCCGGGGGGTGCCTCGAGGACACCGTTCGGCTGCTCGGGCGTGAACTCGCCCATCCGCGGCTCGGGACAGCCGTCGTCCTGGACAGGCTCGTCGACATCCTCCTCATCCAGCTGCTGCGGGTGTGGCTTGCGACCGGCCAGGCCCGGCCCGCGGCCTCCTGGCTGGGTGTCCTCGACGATCCGGTTGTCGGCGCCGCGGTCGCGAAGCTCCATGAGGATCCCGCGCGCGCCTGGACCACCGAGGCCCTGGCCGGTGAGATCTCCGTGTCCCGTGCCACGCTGTCGCGGCGGTTCCCCGCGGTAGTCGGCGAGACGCCCGGGGCCTACCTCACCCGCTGGCGGATGGACCTCGCGGCCCGCCGGCTGCGGGACACCGACGACACGCTGGAAAGCATCGCCAGGTCGGTCGGGTACACCTCGGTCTACGCCTTCAACCGCGCCTTCACCCGCGCCCGCTCGCAGCCACCGGGCCGGTATCGCGTCAGCGCACGGGACTCCGCCCGCGGCTCCTGACCCGCCGGCCCATGAGCCACCCAAGAGTGCTCCACAAGCCCGATGTGATGCTCCCATCCGGAAGCCATCCGGTCATGATTAGCCGATTTCGGCGGATGCGACAGGCCCATCCGTGCGATTACGCGATACGGTATGCAATACATCGCGGATACACGGTCCGCACGTATGAACGAGGAATACTCATGGCGCAGAAGACCATCGTTTCGCTGATCGACGACCTCAGCGGAGAGACGGCCGAGGAGACCGTCCGGTTCGGGCTGGACGGCGCACACTACGAGATCGACCTGTCAGAGACGAACGCCACAAAACTGCGGGAGTCACTGGCCTCGTTCGTGACGGCGGCACGCCGGTCCGGTGGCCGCGCCGGCAGCGGACGGCGCGGCCCGCGCGCCGCCTCGCCGCGTTCCGCGGGAACCGACCGCACCGCCGACATCCGCGAGTGGGCGCGCAGCAACGGCTACACGGTGAGCGACCGGGGTCGTATCGCGTCGAACATCGTCGAGGCTTTCGACAAGGCTCACTGAGCACCAGTCCGGGGTGACCGTCGTGCCGTGCTACCTCCGATCGCGCGGTGAGGGCATCACCGAGGTGGTCCCGGGCGGGCCTGGCACGCGGTCCGCTCGGTCCGGGCCCGGCCGAGCCCGTCGTTCCCGAGCGTCCAGATGCCACCTGGAACCGGTCATGCGGCGCGGAACAGTACCGGGGCAGGTTCGACGCACGATCGGCGGGCGGACGCACTCTAGTGGATCTTCATCTGAACGGTAAGGTCGCGCTCGTCACCGGAGGCTCGCGCGGCATCGGGCACGCGATCGCCGCCCGCCTGTCGACCGAAGGCTGCCGGGTAGGGATCTGCGGACGCGATCCCGACACGCTCACGGAAGCGACAGCGGGCCTTGGACGCGCCGAGTCCGACGTCGTCGGCGTCATCGCCGACGTGACCAGACCGGGCGAGGTCGAACGCTTCGTCGATGCCGCCGCCGAGGCCCTCGGCGGCGTCGACCTGCTGGTCGCGAACGTCGGCGGCACCGTCGGAGGCGGCCTGCTCGACTCCACCCCCGAGGACTGGGCGCAGACGTTCGAGCTCAACACCGGACACGCCGTCCGGGCGATCCGCACCGCCGTGCCGCACATGCAGATGAACGGCGGCGGGGCAGTCGTCATCGTCTCGTCGATCTCCGCGTCGAAGCCGTCGCCACGGGCGCAGTACGGGGCGGCCAAAGCCGCGGAGAACTACCTGGCGTCGGCCTTCGCCCGAGAACTGGGCCCGCTCGACATCCGCGTCAACGCCGTGAGCCCGGGGTCCGTCCTCTTCCCCGGCGGCGGGTGGGAGAGGTACTCCCGGCGCCACCCGAACGAGTTCGACGAGTTCGTCCAGCGGGACTTCCCCGCCCGGCGACTGGGCACCGTCGACGAGGTCGCGGACGTGGTGACCTTCCTGCTCTCAGAGCGGGCCAGCTGGGTGAACGGAGCCACCATCGCCGTGGACGGCGCTCAGGGTCGACCGAGCGCCAGCGGGTACTGAGCCAGCCCTACGTCTCGAAACACAGAACACCCGGCGAGCGGAACGCCCCGATCTCGATCATCACGTCTCCAGTCCCGATCACCACGTCTCCAGTCCGACGAGTCCCGCGAGCCGGACACGGTGGGCGCCCGGCGCGCCGAACGCGATCTGGTCGGCCTTGGCCCGCTTGAGGTACAGGTGCGCCGGGTACTCCCAGGTCATCCCAATGCCGCCGTGCAGTTGCACCGCCTCCTCGGCGGCGGTGACCGCGAGGTCGCCGCAGTAGACCTGCGCCACCGCGGTCGCCACGGGAACGTCCGGATCGCCGGCCGCGAGCGCTGCGGCGGCATGGCGGGCAGCGGCGTTCATGGACTCGACGCCGGTGTAGAGGTCCGCGAGACGATGCTTGAGGGCCTGGAAGCCACCAAGCGCACGGCCGAACTGCCGGCGTTCCTTGAGGAAGGCCACCGTCGTGTCGAGGCACCAACAGGCCACGCCCAGCTGTTCGGAGGCGAGCAGGGCGGCCCCGGCCTCCAAAGCACGACGGATCGCGGGCTCGGCGTCCCGGACCACGAGCTCGCCGGCCACGCCGGCGAGGGTGACGTCCGCGAGCTGGCGTGTCATATCCAGCGAGACCACCGGCGTCACGCCAGCCGCGGTGGTGTCGACGGCGAATACGGCCAGGCCGTCGGTCGTCCGGGCCGGCACCAGCAGTACGTCGGCCTCCAGGGCCCCCGCCACGCTGGTGATGGTGCCGGTGAGCCGACCCCCGGCCTCGGCCCGGACCGACGGCAGTTCTCCGTCGGCGGGGCCGATCGAGAGTGGCACGACGAGGCAGGCGGTCCGCTTCCCCTCGGCCAGCAGGGGCAGGAGGTCCGTCTCCGCCTCCAGCAGGACGGCGGTCGCGACGACGGCGCTGGTGAGGAACGGCACCGGTGCCGCCGCGCGGCCGAGCTCCTCCAGCACTACGGCGGCCTCACGGGCCGACGCACCCGCACCGCCGCGGTGTTCGGGCACCAGCAGGCCGGCGAGGCCGAGGTCGACGGCCAGGGCCTTCCACAGCCCGCCCACGAGGGACCGGTCGCCGTCGTAGACCGCGATCACCGCGGCCGGGTCGCAGTGGTCGGCAAGCAGATCACGCACGGAGGAGCGCAGGTCGTCCTCGACGTCGGTGTAGAGCAGATCGAGCTCGCTCACCGGGGCAGCTCCTTCCAGGGGATGTCCTTGTCGACGCGCGGCTCGGCGGGCAGGCCGAGGATCCGTTCGGCGATGATGTTGCGCAGGATCTCCGAGGTGCCGCCCTCGATGGAGTTGCCCTTGGCGCGTAGGTAGCGGTAGCCGGCGTCGTGGCCGGTCATGTCGACCTTGTCAGGCCGGACCATGGTCCAGTCGGAGTAGCGCAGGCCGTCCTCACCGAGCAGCTCCAGTTCCAGCCCACTGAGCTGTTGGGTGAGCCGAGCGAAGGTGAGCTTCATCGCCGCGCCCTCCGGGCCGGGTTGACCGAGTGCGAGCTTCTGCCGCAGCCGCTGGCCGGTGAGCCGGGCGACCTCGGCCTCGACCCACAGCCCGAGCAGCCGGTGATGAAACCCGGGAGTACGGCGCTCCGGGTGGGCTCGCCAGGTGTCGGCCACCACCCCGATCATGCCGCCCTCGCGAGGTGCGGCTCTGCCGCCGATCGCCACCCGCTCGTTGTTCAACGTGGCGTTGGCGACCTTCCAGCCCTCCCCCTCGGCACCGAGCCGCTGGCTGTCGGGAATCGACACGTCGGTGAGGAAGACCTCGTTGAACTCCGCTTCGCCGGTGATCTGGCGCAGCGGCCGGACGTCGACGCCGGGGTCGGTCATGTCGCACAGGAAGTAGGTCAGCCCACCGTGCTTCGGCACGTCGGGGTTCGTGCGGGCGAGCAGGATCGCGAACCGGGCCTGGTGGGCGCCCGAGGTCCACACCTTCTGCCCGTTGACCAGCCAGGTGTCGCCGTCACGAACCGCGCGGGTGGCGACACCGGCAAGGTCGGAGCCGGCGCCGGGCTCGCTGAAAAGCTGGCACCAGATCTCCTCACCGGTCCACAGCGGCCGCAGGAAACGCCGCTTCTGCTCGTCGGTCCCGAACCTGAGGATCGTCGGCGCGGCCATGCCCAGGCCGATGCCATTGGCCTGCCGGTTGTTGTCAGGCGCCCCGGCTTCGTCGAGGAGACGGTCCACCTCGGCCTGCAGTGCCTGCGGCAGACCCAGCCCGCCCAGGCCCTCGGGGAAGGACACCCAGGCCAGCCCGGCGTCGAACCGCGCCCGGAGCCAGGTCACGCGCTCCGTGGTCGCCGTGTCGTGCTCGGCGAGGAACTGTTCCACGCGCTGGTGGAGTTCCTCGGGAAGATCACGGTTCATCGGGCCTCCGTACGGTGCCGGGCGGCCCGGGAGGGCCGGATCTGGCTGATCGTCATGGCGACTTCCTCGCCTCGGCCTGGCGTCGGATCTCGGTGCGCGCCAAGGCGTTCCTGTGCACCTCGTCGGGGCCGTCGGCGAACCGCAGGGTGCGGATCTGGGCCTGGCAACGTGCCAGCGGCAGATCCTGGCTGAGGCCGGCGGCACCGTGCACCTGGATGGCCTTGTCGAGGATCCACTCGACGGCGGCGGGGATGGCGATCTTGATCGCCTGGATCTCGGTGTGGGCACCCTTGTTACCGACGGTGTCCATCAGCCAGGCGGTCTTGAGTACCAGCAGCCGCAGCTGTTCGACCCGGACCCGGGACTCGGCGATCCACTCCCGGACCACTCCCTGCTCGGCTAGCGGCTTGCCGAACGCGACCCGGTCACCGGCCCGCTCGCACATGAGCTCGATGGCCCGCTCGGCCATGCCGATGGAGCGCATGCAGTGATGGATCCGGCCGGGGCCGAGCCGGGCCTGCGCGATCGCGAAGCCCTGGCCTTCCTCGCCGATCAGGTTGCTCACCGGAACCCGGACGTCGGCGAACACGATCTCCGCGTGGCCGCCGTGCTCGTGGTCGTCGTACCCGAACACCTCCATGCCGCGCCTGATCTCGACCCCGGGGGCGTCACGCGGGACGAGGATCATCGACTGCTGGCGGTGCCGGTCCGCGGCGGGGTCGGTCTTGCCCATCACGATGAGGATCCGGGCGTTGGGGTTCATCGCGCCGGTGATCCACCACTTGCGGCCGTTGATGACGTACTCGTCGCCGTCCCGCACGATCGAGGTGGTGATGTTGGTGGCGTCGGAGGATGCCACGTCGGGCTCGGTCATCGCGAACGACGAGCGGATCTCGCCCTCGAGGAGTGGCTCCAGCCACTCCTTCTTCTGCTCGGCGGTGCCGAAGATCGAGAGCACCTCCATGTTCCCGGTGTCGGGGGCTGCGCAGTTCAGGGCGGCTGGTGCGAGGTGCGGGATGCGGCCGGTGATCTCGGCGAGCGGGGCGTACTGCAGATTGGTGAGCCCGCCGCCGTGTTCGCCCGGGAGGAAGAGGTTCCACAGGCCGCGCCTGCGCGCGCAGCCCGGCGAATGCGGGCGCGGAGTCCCAGGCCCACTTGTTCCGCAGTTGGCCGAGCTGTTCATGGAATACCGGCTCGGCCGGGTTCACCTGGGTGTCCATGAAGTCGAGGAGGCTGTCACGCAGCTCCTCGGTCTTCGCGTCGAGGGCGAAGTCCATCAGGTGCGCTCCCTGAGTACGGTCAGGCCGGCGTCAAGCAGGGGATGGATGGCCTCGCCGATGTGCTCGAAACCCGGGCCGACGGTCTGACCGTGGAGGCCGCGGTAGTGGATGCCCTCAAGGATCGCGGCCAGCTTGAAGGACGCGAGCCCGAGGTAGAACCCGAAGCGGGACAGGTCACGGGCGCTGTGGGCGGTGTACCGGGTGAGGATCTCGGCCTCGTTGAGAAAACCGGGGGCTGAGGAGGCGTCGACGAAGGTGCCACCGAGCATCGTGCCCAACCGCTGGTACAACACGAGCAACGCCAGGTCGGTCAGCGTGTCTCCCAGCGTGGCCATCTCCCAGTCGATGACCGCGACCAGCCGGTCGGACTCGTCGATGAGGACGTTGTCAAGCCGATAGTCACCGTGCACGATGCCCGGCGCCGAGTCCGAGGGAACATCAGCCGCGAGGCGGGCGTGCAGCTCGTCGGCGGCGGGCAGGTCGCGGCTGCGCGACGCGTCGAGCTGTTTCTTCCACCGGCCCACCTGGCGGGCCAGGAACCCCTCGGTGCGGCCGAAGTCGGCCAGCCCGACCGCCGCCGGGTCGACCTCGTGCAGCGCGGCAAGGGTGTCCACGAGGCTGCCCGAGATCAGCCGGGTGCGTTCCGGGCCGAGCGCTTCCAGTTCGGCGGCGTGGCGGTACGGTGTGCCCGCCACCCGCTCCATGACGTAGAACGGCGCACCCAGTACCGACTCGTCCCGGCACAGCGCGTATGTCCTCGGAACCGGCACCCCGGTGTCCTGCAGCGCCGACATCAGCCGGAACTCCCGCGCCATGTCGTGCGCGGTCGCGAGCACGTGCCCAAGCGGCGGGCGGCGGACGATCCAGGTGTTCTTCCCGTCGGTCACCTCGTAGGTGAGGTTGGATTTGCCGCCGGCGATCAGGCGCGCGGACAGGTTCCCCTCCGTTCCGGGCACCGAGGTGGTGAACCAGGCGGTGAGCCGGGGCAGGTCGAGGCCGGGCAGGCTCTGCGGCATCGTCAAACGGCCCTTCGGCTCTCCAGGCGTTGCTGAAGCCTGTTCATCCCGGTCAGCCACCGGTCCGGGTCCGCGGCCCGGGCGGCGTAGTAGTCGCCCACGCCCGGATGCGGCAGCACCAGGAACCGGCCGTCCCGCAGGCCCTGCCACACCGCCTCGGCCACGTCCTCCGTGGCGAGCACGGTGTCCAGGCTGAGGAGATCCTGGAGCTCGCCGGCCTCGTCGAACATCCGGGTCTTCACCCCCTGGGGGCAGACCACCTGGACGATCACGCCCCTGTGCCGGTAGGTCGCTGACAGCCACTCGGCGAAGGCCACCGCGGCGTGCTTGCTGACCGAGTACGTCGGACTGCCGAGCATGGTGAGCAGTCCGGCCGCGGACGCGGTGACCACGAACCTGCCCGCCCCGCGCTCCACCCAGCCTGGCAGCAGCAGGCGCGCGGCGCGCACATGCGCGAGCACGTTGACCTCGAGGCTGGCCGTCCAGTCCGCCTCGGTGGCGGCCAGGCCCTTGCCCCGGTCGATGCCGGCGTTGGCGAACCAGATGTCGATCTCGCCGAGATGTCCGCGGGCGGAGTCGACGAGCGTCGCGAGCCCGTCCTCGGTGGCGGCGTCCCCTGGGAGGGCGTGTCCGCCAATCTCAGCGGCTACCCGCTCGGCTGCCTCTGCGTCGAGGTCGTTGACCACGACACGCGCGCCCTCGGCGGCCAGCCGGGTGGCGATCGCCCGGCCGATGCCGTGCCCGGCGCCGGTGACAACCATGCCCTGGTCGCTCGCGGCCATGTCAGAAGCCACTGGTGAGGGCGACGCCGCCGTCCACGACGAGCAGCTGACCGGTCATCCACGCGGCGTCGTCGGAGAGCAGGAACGCGACCACGCCGCCGACGTCCGCGGGCGTCCCGAGTCGTTTCAGCGGGTATGCGGCGGCGACCTCCTCCTCGCGGCCCGCGTAAAGCGCGGTGGCGAACGCCGTCTTCACCACCGCGGGGGCGACGGCGTTGACCCGGATGTCCGGGCCGAGCTCGACGGCGAGCTGCCGGGTGATGTGGGTGAGCATCGCCTTGCTGGCGCCGTAGAAGCCGATCCCGGGCGCGGGCCTGAGGCCGGCGACCGAGGAGACGTTGACGACCGCGCCACCGTGTTCCTTCATCCAGGCCTGGTGCACCTGCCGCACCCAGGACAGCGCGGCGATGCAGTTGACCTCGACGATCTTCCGCGCGGCGGCCGGCTCCAGCTCGGTCATCGGGCCGAAGGTGGGATTGATGCCGGTGTTGTTGACCAGCAGGTCGGCGCTTCCGAAGGTGTCGATCGCCCTCTTGACCACCTCGGCCTGATGGTCGAGGTCGTCGGCGTGGCCGGCCACGCCGAGCGCGTGCTCACGTCCACCGAGGTGGGCGACGGCCTCGTCGAGCGCCTCCCGCCTGCGGGCGGTGACGACGACCTTCGCGCCGTCGGCGACCAGCCGCTCGGCGATGGCCAGGCCGATCCCCCGGCTGGCTCCGGTGACAATCGCGGTCTGCCCTGAGAACCTCGTGGTCATCACTTGGCCCTTCCGTTCAGCTCAGCCGCTCGATGACCATCGCCATGCCCTGGCCGCCGCCGACGCACACGGTCTCCAGCCCGAACTGCTTGTCGTGGTACCGCAGAGAGTTGATCAGCGTGCTGGTGATCCGGGCCCCGGTCATGCCGAACGGGTGGCCGACCGCGATCGCGCCGCCGTTCACGTTCAGCCTGTCCTCGTCGATGCCGAGCTCACGGGCCGACGCGATCACCTGGGCGGCGAAGGCCTCGTTGATCTCGACCAGGTCGATGTCGTCGATGGTGAGACCGGCCCGGGCCAGCGCCTGCCTCGAGGCCTCGACCGGGCCGAGCCCCATGATCTCCGGCGAGAGACCGGTGACGCCGGTGGAGACGATCCGGGCCAGCGGCGTGACGCCCAGCGACCTCGCCTTCGCGTCAGACATGATCACCACCGCGGCGGCACCGTCGTTGAGCGGGCAGCAGTTGCCGACCGTGACCGTGCCGTCGGGGCGGAACACCGGTTTCAGCGCCGCGACCGCCTCCAGCGTGACGCCGGCCCGCGGCCCGTCGTCCCCGGTGACCCGGGTGCCGTCGGGAAGGGTCACCGGGGTGATGTCACGGGCCCAGAAGCCGTCCGCGATCGCCTTCTCCGCGAGGTTCTGGCTGCGCACGCCGAACGCGTCCTGATCCGCCCGGGTGACCCCTTTGAGCTGGGCGACGTTCTCAGCGGTCTGTCCCATCGCGATGTAGAGGTCAGGCAGCCGGCCCTCGCCGCGGGGGTCGGCCCAGGTCTGGCCACCGGCGGCGAACCTCTCGGTACGGGCCTGCGCTTCGGCGAACACCGGGTTCCGGGTGTCGGGCAGGTTGTCGGCGTTGCCCTTGAAGTACCGGCTCACGGTCTCGACCCCGGCGGAGAGGAACACCTCGCCCTCCCTCGCCCTGATCGCGTGCATCGCCATCCGGGTGCTCTGCAGGCTCGAGGAGCAGTAGCGGTTCACGGTGGTGCCGGGCACGTGGTCCAGACCGGCCATCACGGCGACGGCACGGCCCAGGTTGTTGCCCGACTCCCCCGCCGGCTGACCGCAGCCGAGCACCAGGTCGTCGATCTCGGCCGAGTCGAGCTCGGGCACCTTGGCCAGCGCCGCCCGCACCATCTGGACGGTGAGGTCGTCCGGACGCATGTCCTTCAGGGAGCCCTTCACCGCACGGCCGATCGGCGAGCGGGCGGTGGCGACGATCACGACTTCCGGCATCGAGATTCCTTCCCTGCGAACCAGGCGTTGTTCAAATCCGCCTGATCCACTCCGCCGCGGAACCTCCACGGGGTTGTCACCACCCGAGGTACATACCGTCTGGTCGGTATTGAGGATGCCGGGAGCGACCAGGCCTGTCAACGGTTACATCGCCGATGACGTGGAGCCTGGTCGGCCGTGGCCGACGCGAGGCCGGCGCGCGTGGTTAGCGCGTGGTTAGCGTGAGGTCAGTGCGAGGTCAGGCTGGCCAGCAGGAGGTCGGCGAATGACCGGCCGATCTCGCGCTCGGAGAGCCGGCCGTGGGGCTTCCACCACATCGGCAGGTGGTGCACGGAGCCGAAAAAGTAGTCGACGATCAGGTCCGCGTCCAGGTCGTCACGGAAGACGCCGGAGGCCTGCCCCTCTTCGATCATGGCACGGAAGGTCTGGTGGTAACGCCGGCGTTCGCGGCGCACCGCCTTCTGCTTCTCCTCGCTCAGCTGGTGCAGCGAACGGAAGAAGATCGTAGTGCTTTCGAGGTTCTCGATCGTCGTGACCACCACGTCGGCGGCCGCCGCGTGAAGACGTTCCTCGACCAGCCCCTCGTGGGCGGCGGCCTTCTCGAGCCGGTCTGTCTGCATGCGCAGTACCCGCCCGTAGATCTCGTAGAGCAGGTCGTCCTTGGAGCCGAAGTAGTGATACATCGCGCCCTTGGTCACTCCGGCCGCCGCCACCACGTCCTGGACCGAGGTCCCTTCGAAGCCCTTTTCGGCGAACAGCTTGAGCGCAACGCCGAGCAGCCGCTCGGGCACCGTCCGCCCGTCGACCGTGGACGGCGGGCGCCCCACGCGGCGCGCGGACTGGTCTGCCATCCGACCACTCCTCCTGGAGGCGACACGGTCAGAATATGCGGACCCGACGGTGAACCGGATGACGGAAGCCGGGCCGGTGTCGCGCGCGGACGGCCGATTCAGCCGGCCCGTGGCGGGAGCGTCTGGACAATCTCGCCTGTCGTCAGGTCGCGTACCGTCACGAACCCTTCGATGTCGCCGGTGGCCAGACGTCGGCCGTCCGCCGACAGGGCCATGGACGCGATCCCGCCCGGGTCGTCGACGCCACGGTCGGAGCCGGCTGCCAGGTACTCCCCGGTCGGGCTGTACGCCACGGCGGTCGCGTAGGTCGGGTTGTTGCGCACGACCCCCGTAGGCACCGGCCGGTCTCGACGTTCCAGATCCGTACCTTCCCGTCATGGCTGGTGCTTGCCACCCTGCGGCCGTCGGGATGGTACGCGACGTGTGTCACCTTACGGTGGTGCTCGTCCGGGGTGTGGGCTTCGGTCCGCGACCCCCTCTCGACATCCCAGATCCGGACTTTGTGGTCGTCGCCACCGGTGACGAGGTGCCGGCCGTCCGGACTGAACGCGAGGGATTCGGCGCGACCGTCGTGAGCGCTCAGCCGATGACGGACCCGCCCCTCCACGGTATTTCCACATTGCTGGACACAAATCCGGTTAATACGACGGCGGTCACCTGGTGGTGGGCTCGAGTTCGCCCGAGGTCCGGATGTCCTCGGAGGTCTCCTCAGAGATCCGGGTGTCCTCCGAGATGCGGGAAGTCCGGGCGGCCCGGGAGGCCGAGAGGCCGTGGTTCGCGAGGAGGGCGGCGACACCGGCCGCGGCGAGCGTTACCGCACTGCGGTCTCCACCTGGTTACGTCCACTGTGTTTCGCCCGGTACAACGCGGTGTCCGCGGCCTTGACAAAGGCGACCATGCCGTCGCCTGTTGCCGCGTCGGAGGCCGCGGCGGCGGGGACTGTCGCGGTGACGCCGATGCTGACGGTGATGATGCGCTCGGCCGTCAGCGGGTGCGGTTCGGCCAGGTCCTCGACGGCACGGCACAGATGCCGGGCGACCTGGGCACCGGTGGCCAGGTCGGTGTCGGGCATCACGACGGTGAACTCCTCTCCCCCGTAGCGGGCGGCGAGCAGGGTGTCGCCGATGTTCCCGGCGAGGCATGCGGCGACCCGCTGCAGACACCGGTCACCGGCGGCGTGCCCGAAGTGGTCGTTGTAGAGCTTGAAGTGGTCGATGTCGACCATGGCGAGCGCAATCGGCCCGGCGTGCTGCCGGGCCCGTTCCCACTCGACGGCCAGTACCTCCTCAAGACGCCGCCGGTTGGCCAGCCCGGTGAGCGGGTCGGTGATCGAAAGCTGTTCGAGCTGGTGGTTCGCCGCGGCAAGCTGCCTGTTCGTGGCGGCCAGCTGCCTGGTTCGCTCGGCGACCTTGCGTTCCAGCGACGCGTAGATCAGGGCGTTGTCGAGCGAGACCGCGAGCTGCCCCGTAATGATCATCATGCCTTCGAGGCGTTCGGTGGAGAACGCGCCGCGGATCATCCGGTTCTCCAGCAGGAGCATCGCCCGCAGGCTGCCCCGGGTCATGACGGGGACGGCGAGCAGCGAGCAGCGGTTGAGTCCGGCGAAGTAGGGGTCGCGGTGAAAGCGGTCGTCCCGGGTGGCGTTGGCGACGACGACGGGTTCGTGGGTGCGGGTGGCGTAGCGGATGACCGAGACCGGCAGCAGGCGCCGCCGGCCGGCTTCCTGGAGCGAGACGGTGCCGCCGGCTCCGGTGAGTACCAGCCATCGGTCCTGCTCCTTTTCTCGCAGCAGGAGGTGGACGCTGGTGGCGCCGGTCATCTCGGAGAGTATTCCCACCACTTTCGCCTGCAGGCCGTCCACGCTGGTCTCGGAGCTGAGCGCCTGGGATGCGGCGACCACGGCGAGCAGGTCGACAGTGCCGGTCGCCACGGTCGAGCGACGCCCGGACTGCTCCGCCTGCGGGAGGACGATCGGCCCCGCGGGCGCGGCCATGGCGGCGGTCCGCAGCGCCGGGTAGGCCCAGTCGAGTTGGCTGACCTTCGCCGTCGCGCCCCATTCCAGGTACTGGCCCCGGGCGGCCCGCAGGAACGCGAGGCCGGCCGCCTCCATGCTGTGTGACAGGTAGAAGCGTGCGGCGCGTTCCAGAGTGAACGCCCGGTGCCATGGGCGCATCCGGGCTGACGCCTCGCGCAGCGCCACGTCGAACGTGTACGCCGCCTCGTGGAAGTCCCCGACGGCCCACGCCCGTTCCGCCTCCACCAGGCGCAGCAGATGCAGGAAGTTGCTCGGTGCGTCTGCCGCGCGCGCGGCCAGCCACTCGATCAGTTCGTCGAGCTCGTCCAGCACGGCGTCGCGCTGATCCGCTCCCGCGGCCCGCGCCCGTGCCGCCAGCGTCATCGCGAGCAGCACCCGCGCCACCGCCATGGGATAGTTAGTCCCGATCGCGGCCCCGCAGGGCATCACGGCCGCGGCATGCCGCGCCGCATCGACCGGTTGGTCGAGAACCGCCGCGGCGAGAGCCCGGGCCACATGCTGGTTGGCGAGGGAGAACGGGTCGGCCGCCAGCAGGCTCAGCTCGGCCGCGTCGCCACCGGCCAGCTCGACGGGTTCCCGTAGCGCCCGCACCATCCAGAGGTAGGACCGGAAGGTTGCTTCGGCGTGCCCGTTTCCGGTGCGCAGGGCGAAGGCGAGTGCCTCCTCGACCGCCGTGGCGAAGACGTCGAGCGACGGAGCGCAGTCCAACAGGTCGCACACCAGTGCGTAGTGGGTCCAGCACGCGTTCTGCAGGTCGCCGCCCAGCAGAAGGCCCTCCAGCGCACGACGGCCGTCGGGGAGGTTGTCCTCCAGAGGCTCGAACCAGTGGCCACAGGTGATCACGTAGATGAAGAGTGCCTGCCACACGTCAGGCTCATAGCTGCGAGCCCGCGCAACCGCGAGGATCCGTCGCAGGACGCGTGCCCCGGTGTGGTAGTCACCCCTGCGCACAATGGTCACGATCGGGATGTGGCTGGCCGGGCCCACCAGGGCACGATCCGGGCCGTAGCGTTCCCACATCTGCAGAGTCCTGATGGCCAGCCAGGCCATCACCGTGTGGTCGTAGAAGAACGCCGCGACCATGACCCGGTTGACGAGCCTGATGGTGCTGAGGCGGGACTGGTCGGTGATCTCCGGCTTGCGCAGATCATCCGACTCGCCGGTGGTGTCGATCCACCGACGAAGTTCGTCGAGTCCGCGGTCGATCTCCTCGTCGAGCGCGTTCTCCTCCGGAACCGACATGCCGAGACGCCGCAGCTGGCCGAGGCCGAGCCGCATCGCCTCGCCGGCGCGGCCCCGGTTGGTGAGACTGATGACCTGAACCATCGTGGCGGACGTGAGCTGGGTCGGCCGGGTGCACAACCGGTCGATGGTCCGGTAGGTGTCGTCCGCGTCGTCCAGCTGGCCGAGGCAGTACAGAGCGGCATGCCGGTCGGTGTGGACGGCGATCAACATGTCGGTGTCGGTCGGGTCGACAAGCCTGACCGCTGCGCTCAGCAACCTCTCCACCAGCGGATAGTTACTCAGTACTCTCGCTTCTTCGGTGGCGCGACGAAAGAGCGCGACCACGCTGCGCCGTTCGCCGGTGCTGCGCACCATGTCCACGACGTGCAGGTACTGCTCGGCAGCCACGGCGAAGAACTCCGGCCGGTCGGCCAGCCGCCGCGCCAGCCGCAGCCGGCGTGCGCGCTGCTCCCCCGCCGGGCTGCCATCCAACACGGTCTCGCGCGTCCGGTCGTGGTTGAACCGGACACCGGGTCGCCCGTCGCACTGCAGCACCAGCAGGCCGTCGCTGAAGGCGGGCGTGAGCCGCCGCTCGACCTCGCTCGGCGGCAGGCCTGTCGCGGCCGCGAGAAGATCAAGATCTACCTGGCCCGCCAGGCTCGCCATCACCGCCAGCAGCTCGGCGCTCTCGGACGGCAGCGCGGACATCCGGGCGGCCAGGAGCGCGGTCACCTCCACCCGGTCGAGCCGGCGGCGCAGCACCTTCCCGTCCCATCGCCAGCCTCCCGCGCCCGGTGTCAGGACGCCCTCGCGCCGCAGCGAGTTGAGCAGCTCCACGACGTCGTACGGATTGCCGCCGGTGGAGGGCGTGATCGCCCGCGCCAGCCGGGCGGCGGGCTCCGGAGCCAGATGAAGCATGTCGGCGACCATGGCCGCCTGTCCCACGGGCGACAGGCTGCCCAGGCGCAGCTGGTGCGGGCCGTCCGTCTGGTCGGACCAGCGGGCCAGCATCGGGGCCAGCGGATGCGCGGCGTCGACGTCACCCTCGCGGTAGGCGGCGACCAGCAACAGCCCGGCGATCTGCTCCTCGCCGGTGAAGACCAGATCGACGAAGCCCAGGGGAGTACGCCCGGCCCACTGCAGATCGTCGACGAAGAACACCACCGGCCGCGCCGGGGAGACCACCGCGCGCAGCACCTCGACCGGTGTGCGCGACAGCCGCGCCTGGGCGGTCATCGGATCGCCCGGCTCCGGCGGAACCTTCAGCAGCGCCGCCAGCTCCGGCACGGTGGCCGTCACCAGGCCGGCGTTGGGACCCAGGCCCTGCAGCATCCGCTCCCGCACCTCGGCCAGGTAGTCCTCGGGCTCGGCCAGCAACAGCCGGCCCAACGCCCGCAGCCCCTGTCGGACTCCGTCATACTCCTGGTCGCGGCGGTACTGGTCGAACTTGCCCGCCACGAACCAGCCGTCGACGCCAGCCGCGATCGGCCGCAGCGCGTTGACCAGGGATGTCTTGCCCACACCCGGCGCGCCCGCGACGAGGACCCCGCGGGATTTCCCGGTGACGGCCTCGGCGAACGCCGCGTCAAGCTGGTCGATGTCCCGGTCCCGCCCGCACAGCCGGGAGGGCGCCAGTGGCTGTGTCGGGAGATCGTGCTCGCCGGTGCGCACCGCCACCACGCCGCGGCGCACCAGCGCGAGGTCATGCGCCAGCCCCTCGGCGGTCTGGTAGCGATCATCAGGCTCCTTCTCCAGCAGATGCATGATGATCTCGGACAGTGCGGGGGGCACGGACGGCTCGACCGCCCCTGGCGGGTCCGGAACCCGAGCTAGATGATCATGAATGATCCTGATCGGGTCCTCCGTGCCGAACGGCGGCGCGCCGGTGGCCAGCTCGTACAGGCTGGCTCCCAGCGCGTACAGGTCGGCCCGCTGGTCGACCGGACGACCGGTCCGTCCGGTCTGCTCCGGTGCCAGGTACGGCACGGTCCCGACCGCGGCCCCGTGATGGGCGAACTCCGGCTGGACCACCGAGAAGGTCGTGGCGAGCGCGAAGTCGATCAGGTACGGCGCCCCGCTGTCCTCGCTCACCACGATGTTCGCCGGGCAGAGGTCCCGGTGCACCACCCCCCGGTGGTGCATCCCCGCGACCGCGTGCGCCAGCGACACGGCAAGATCGATCAGCTCGACCGGCTCCAGCGGGGTCTCCCGCCGGGACAGCGCCGTGCCGCCGACATCGGCCAGCAGGATCGATCCCGCGCACTGCGCCGCCCCGGCGGCCAGGTGCACGACGCCCTCGACTCCCGCCAGCCGTTCGAGGATTTCGACCTCATGGCGCACCCGGCGCTGCGCGTCCGGGCCCAGCGGCTCCTTCCGGATCACACAACCGCTCGGCAGCACCAGCCGGCTGATCCGGGTCTGATCCGTCGCGTGCAGCACCACTTGTGACGCCGCTGTCATCGGAGGATCCCGGCCTGGGGTCATCTGTCTGGCCACCATGCCCGCACCCCCGTGCCACGCCACAAACAGTTCACTTCCCTAGCCTGCCCGCAATCATGGGCGAAGCAACGAGCCGCTGGCCCACGGCCCGCGCCGGTACCGCCGCCGCCGCCGAGGGCCGACCCGCTGGTAGATGTCCGCGACGCGAGCACAGCGATCACGACGGCGAGCGCCACGTCAGATCGTGGCCGGGCAGGTCGCGTCAGCCGGGCAGGAGCAGCGCCGCGAGGGTGTGCTCGACCCAGTGGGCGAAGGCACGGTCGTCGAGGCGGCGTTCCTCCAGCAGGAGCCAGGTGGTGTACCAGTTGAGAGTCGACCAGACGTCGCGGGTGGCGGTGTCGACGGTCAGCCCGGGCCGCAGCGGCCCCCGGGCCGCCACCGCGGCGACGAACGTCCGCATGTCGGCGCAGCGCCGTTCCTCCTGCTCCCGCCAACGCTTCCCGAGAGCCTCGTCGACCACGCTGGCCTGCATGAACGCCCGGCTGATCGCCGCCACACGGCGGGCTGGGCCGATGCTCATCAGTCCGAACAGGCGTAGTTGTTCACGCTGGTCGGGCGCGTCCAGCGCCGCCCGGAAGCCGGTCTGCTCGGCGAGGGGAAGGTCCGCGCGGTCGGCGTCTCCTTCCCCGGTCACCGCGCGTTCCAACGCCAGCTCCAGCAGGTGTGCCTTGCCCGCCAGTGCGTAGACCGACTCGACCGCGACGCCGGCCTCAGCCGCGATGGCGCGCATCGTGGTCCCGGCGTAGCCGTGCTCACCGAAGACCACGACCGCGGCGTCCAGGATCGCCGCGCGGGTGGCCTGGGCCTGGGCGGCCCGCAGCGGCGAGTGGTAGGCGCGGGTCGCCTTGCCGACCAATTTAACTCCAGCCCTACTGGGTCCAATACTGTCACGCTGCATCGATCATAGGGAAGGGAGCACCCCCGATGGCCAGCGCCACCGCCTACCTGCTGATTCACGAGGGCATCCACGCGGAGACGCGCCGCCTGGCCGACTTCGCCGCGCAGCTGGCCGCCGGCCGCCGCTACGCCGGACCGGCCCAGCTCACCGCGCTGCGGACGCACCTCGACGAGGTCGTCAACGTGATCCATCACCACCATGTCGGCGAGGACACGCACCTGTGGCCGCTGCTGCGACGGTTCGCCGACCCCTTCGACCGCGTGGACGGGCTCGACGTCCTGGACGGGCTCGCCGGTGACCACGATGTACTGGACCCGCTGATGGAACGGGTCCGCACGGCACTCGCCCGGCTGGCAGCGACCGCCACCACCGGCGCGTCGGACGACACCTCCGACCGGGCCGCAGCCGGGGGCCCGACCGAGGGCTCGGCCGGTGCCGCCGCCGAGTTCGCCGCGGCCGCGACTGCGCTGTTCACCCTGATGGACGAGCACCTTGCCGTCGAGGAGTCCATCGTCGTGCCGATCCTGCGCGAGCGGGTACCGGACGACGAACTGGCCGCCATGGAGAAGCGGATGCAGCGCGGGAGCAGGATCCGGCTCGGCTTCGCACTGCCGTGGCTCGACGCGGCCGACCCGACCCGGATGGCCGAGACCGCCGCCCAGCTCGGGCCGGTGTTCCCGGTGCTGCTCACCCTCACCCGCCGTGGCTACCAGCGCCGCGTCCGCGCCGCCTACGGCGTCACCGCCGCGAGCCCAGGACCGGTCACCCTGCGAGGACAGGCCGAGATCGTCATCGAGGCCACCCCGGAGCAGGTGTACGAGGCGATCGCGGACGTCATCCGGATGGCGCGCCACAGCCCGGAGTGCTACCGCTGCGCGTGGCTCGACGGCGCGGCCGCGCCGCTGCCGGGCGCCCGCTTCCGCGGCTGGAACCGTTTCCGGGGCGCCCGCTGGAGCCGGGAGTGCGAGATCGTCACCGCCGAGCCGGGCGTGGCCTTCGCCTACCGCACCGTGCGTACCGGTACCAGGCCGGACAGCACGCTGTGGCGCTTCGAGCTGACCCCGACCGCTGCCGGCACCCGGCTCCGCCAGACGTTCGAGCTCTCCGGCGCGGCGCCCGTCATGGTGTTCGAGCGGCTGAGCGGCCGCACCACCAGCACTCCGAAGGCGATGGCGCGCACGCTCGCCCGGCTGCGGGACGACCTCCGCACCAGGTCGGACCGTGTGGGCGGGCCCGACATTACCGCCGGATCGGACACCGCCCGCGGATCCGAGACCCGCAGCCGCCTCGGCGAGGATCTGGTCAGCGCGCGAAGCAGCCGGTGAAGCAGCGCGGCATCGGGCACGCGACCGCCGCCCACCTGTCGACCGAAGGCTGCCGAGTGGGGATCTGCGGACGCGATCCCGACACGCTCGCGGAGGTGACCTTCAGCACCCGCAGCCTCACCGGCGGATGCTCGACGAGGGGCGGGAGATCCGGGTGTCCCGGCTCCGAGGCGGCCACCACGCCCCCGCGTGGGGCTCGGGCGCTACCCACGCTATCATTAACGCTAACTTAGCTTAACAATTTTACTACATCACCATCTGCAGGGAGAGCGGTACTCTACGAATCTGACGCCAATCAGAGCACCAGCTACTCTATTCACACCTAGCTGACGATTTGGAGCGTGCGTGAGCGGCTTGAGAAGCTCGACTGCGCAGGTCGGCATGATCGTGCGCGCCCCGAAGACCGCTGAGATCATCGCAACTCACCTGCGAGGTCAGGTGGTGCGGGGCGAGTTGCGGACCGGGCAGACCCTGCCACCCGAGACCCAGCTGATGGAGCAGTTCGGTGTGTCGCGGCCAACCTTGCGCGAGGCGTTCCGCATCCTCGAGGCCGAGTCGCTCATCAGTGTCCGCCGGGGCAGCCGCGGCGGGGCGCAGGTGACCACGCCGGACCTCTCGGTCGCCGCCCGAGCCGTCGGGCTGCAGCTGCAGATCCAGGGGACGACGATCGACGACGTCTACCAGGCCCGGATGGTCTCCGAGCCGGCCTGTGCGCGGCTGCTCGCGCAGCGGCGCGAGGACCAGGACATCGCCGATCTGACCGAGGTGGTCGAGGCGCTGAAGGCCGAGGTCGCCAAGCACGGGACGTTCGTGCCGGACCCCGACGTCTGGTCGTCTCTGACCTACCGCTTCCACGAACTGATCCTGCAGCGCTCGGGCAACAGAACCCTGGCGGTCCAGGGCGCGGTCCTGCAGGACATCGTGGCGACGCACATCCGCACGCGGGTCCAGCGCTACGACGAGAACGACACGCCGGAGCGCTTCCAGCGGGTGATCCGCTCGTACGAGAGGTTCATCAGCCTGATCCGGAACCGGAACGCCGACATGGCGGAGCGGCACTGGCGCTCGCACATGGAGGCCGCGGCCCAGTACCTGCTCAAGGACGACCTCAGGAACAAGTCCGTCGTCGAACTGTTCTCCTGACCCGGCCGGCGCGCCGGCCGCCGGACCCGTTTCGGACGGACGTTCAGGCGGGTTTCGCCGGCGGCCGGCGGACGGGATGGTTCAGCGAGGGGCCATCCGGATGGCCCCGTCCAGCCGGACGGTCTCGCCGTTCACATACGGGTTCTCGAGCAGGCTGATCGCCATGTGGGCGTAGTCCTCGGGTGAGCCGAGCCGACTGGGATGGGGCACGGTGCGCTCGAGCGCCTCGCGGATGTCCGGGCGCAGCCGGGCCAGCATCGGGGTGTCGAAGACGCCGGGCGCGATCGTGTTGACGCGGATCTGCCGGCTGGCCAGGTCGCGCGCGGCCACGAGCGTGATCCCGTGCACACCCGCCTTCGACGCGGTGTAGGACGTCTGCCCGATCTGGCCGTCGAACGCGGCGACCGAGGCCGTCAGCACGACGGCGCCACGCTCGCCGTCGACGAGCTCGCCCGCGGCGATCCGCGCGGCCGCCAGGCGCAGCACGTTGTAGGTGCCGATCAGGTTCACCCGCACGACCTCGGCGAAGGTGTCCAGGGCACCCGGCCGGTCGTCCCGGTCGAGGATGCGGACACGGTCTCCGCCGCGGCCGGCGCAGTGCACGACAGCGCGCAGCGTGCCGTGCACCTGCTGGGCCATGTCCAGGGCGTGGTTCACCGAGGCCTCGTCGGCGACGTCGGTCTCGATGTACACGGCCCGGTCACCGAGCGCGGCGAGGACATCCTCTCCCGGCGGGTTGAGATCGGCGATCGCGACCTCCGCTCCCGCGGCGGCCAGGCGTCGCGCGGTCGCGAGGCCCAGGCCGGACGAGCCGCCGGTGACGAATGCCGGGACGGACTTCAGGTTCATGACGCTCCTCGGGGCGACGGGCGGGAGAAACCGTCGATGCCGCGGCCGGGTCTGGCCCGGCGTCAGGCATCGATCAGCTCGATGACGGTCGCGTTGGCCATGCCACCGGCCTCGCACATGGTCTGCAGGCCGTAGCGGATGCCGTGGTCGCGCATGTGATGGATCATCCGGGTCATCAGGATCGCGCCCGAGGCACCGAGCGGGTGGCCGACCGCGATCGCGCCGCCGAGCGGGTTCAGCCGGGCGTGGTCGGCGCCCGTCTCGATCTCCCAGGCGAGCGGGACGCTCGCGAACGCCTCGTTCACCTCGTACACGCCGATGTCGGCGATCGTGAGCCCCGCCCGCTTCAGGACCTTCTCCGTCGCGGGGATCGGAGCGGTCAACATGATCACCGGATCGTCACCGGCGACCGTACCGGCGTGGAAGCGCGCGAGCGGTCGCAGGCCCAGCTCGGCCGCCCGTTCGCTGGTCGTGATCAGTAGTGCCGCGCTGCCGTCGGAGATCTGGGAACTGTTGCCCGCGTGGATCACCCCGTCCTCGCGGAACGCGGGCTTCAGCGCACCGAGCTTCTCGAGCGTCGTCTCCCGCCGCACCCCCTCGTCGGCGGTGAGGACGCCGTCCGGTCCCTCGACAGGGACGAGCTGCGCGTCGAACGCGCCCGAGTCGGCGGCCGCCATCGCGCGGTGGTGCGACTCCAGGGCGAACTCGTCGAGCCGGGTCCGGGACAGGCCCCACCGGTGCGCGATCTCCTCGGCGCCGAGACCCTGGCTGAAGCTGTCCCGCTGGTAGCGCGCGCGCACCCGGGGGCCGAACGGCTCGCCGACGGCCCGGGCCGAGCCCAGCGGCACCCGGCTCATCGACTCGACGCCGCCGGCGACGACGAGGTCGTACTGGCCCGCCATCACCCCGGCCGCGGCGAAGTGGAGCGCCTGCTGACTCGAGCCGCAGGCCCGGTCCAGCGTCACGCCGGGAATGCCTTCCGGCCAGCCGGCGGCCAGCACGGCCAGGCGGGCGACGTTCGTCGACTGATCACCGATCTGGGTGACGCACCCGAAGATGACGTCGTCGACGAGCTCGGGTGCGACCTGTGCGCGCTCGGTGAGCGTCCGGAGCACGTCCGAGGCCAGATCGACCGGGTGAACGCCTCGCAGCGTGCCGTTGCGCCGACCGATCGGCGTCCGTACCGCTTCGACGATGACGGCGTCCCGCACGGCAACCCCCTTCATCGAGTTCACTACCTTGAACATAATTCTGCTGAGAGAACAAGCTAGGAGGCGACTCTCCGCCTGTCAACGTGGCCGCACTCGAGGCCCGCACCGCCACCACAAGATCGCAGAGGGCGGCCGAGCGACGGCGGACGCTCGCCGGCAACCGACCTATCAGTTATCTTATTGCACCTATAGTGCACGGTGAACGGATTGGACCGCCTCGGTCATGGCGCGGTACCGCCCGCTCGCCACGGAATCGACCATCCGGAAAGGCCCGCATGAGCACGCATGACTCGGCGTCGTCCGTCGGAGACAGCGCCCGCAGCCTGATCGCCCGGCGGATCTTCGGCGTGCTGGCGCTCGACCCCGCCGCGACCGCGCTGACCTTCGGTGACCGCACCTTTCCCTGGTCCTACTACGCCGACGCCATCACCGATCTGGACGCGCTGCTGGCCGAGTACCCGCGGGCCCGGCAGATCGGGATCGTGCTGCGCAACCGTCCCGGCCAGCTGTGCTCCGTGATCGCCACCATCGCCACCGGCCGGACGGTCGTGACGTTGAGCCCGCATCTCGGGGACACCGGCCTGGCCGAGGACATCGTCGATCTGGCACCCGACGTGGTGGTCGCCGACAAGGAGGACTGGACCCGCGCCGCGATGGTCGAGGCCACGGCGGCTGTCGGCGCGATCGCGCTGTGCACCGGCCCCGGCCGGGCGTTCGTCCGGCACCCGATGCCGGCCCCGTCGTCCCCCGCGTACAAGCCCGCCGCCGACGTCGCCGTCCTCATGATGACCAGCGGCACCACCGGCCGGCCCAAGCGCGTCGAGCTCACCTACCAGCGGATGGCCGCGGCGTTCCGCGCCGCGGGAACCCCCGTCGACGAGGGCCGGGAGCTTCGCCTGCACCGGCGGACCGCCATCCTCTGGGCTTCGCTCGCCCACATCAGCGGCCTCTACTTCGCGATCGCCCACGCGATGGAGGGCAGGAGCATCGCCCTGCTCGAGAAGTTCGAGGTCCAGGCCTGGGCCGAGCTCGTCCGCCGCCACCGGCCGGGCTATGTCCGCCTCGCCCCGACCGCGATGCGCATGGTGCTCAACGCCGACCTGCCTCGGGACGTCTTCGAGAACGTCTTCGCCGTCGGTTCGGGGACCGCGCCCCTGCCCGCCGAACTCGCCGACGCCTTCGAAGACCGCTACGGGGTCCCGGTCCTCGGCACCTACGGCGCCACCGAGTTCGCCGGCGCGATCGCCGGCTGGACCATCGACGACAAGCGGGAATGGGGCACTCGCAAGCGAGGCAGCGTCGGGCGCGCGTACGACGGCATCGACCTGCGGGTGGTGGATCGCGACAGCGCGACGGTTCTCGCGCCGGGCGCGGTCGGGCTGCTCGAGGCACGCGGGGGACAGCTGTCCGACGACGGTGGTGCCTGGATCCGCACCACCGACCTGGCCTCGATCGACGACGACGGCTTCCTGTTCATCCACGGCCGGGCCGACGACGCGATCAGCCGCGGCGGCTTCAAGATCCCACCGAGCGTGATCGAGGAGGCCCTGGCCCAGCATCCGGCGGTCGACGAGGCCTCGGCAGTGGGGATCGCCGACCCGCGGCTGGGCGAGGTCCCGGTGGTCGCGGTCACGCTGAGCGCGCCCGCGACGGAGGCGGAGCTGATGGAGTTCCTCTCGGCCCGGTTGACGCGCTACCAGCGGCCGGTCGACCTCGCGATCGTCGACGCGCTGCCGCGTACCCCGTCGCTGAAGGTGAGCCGCGCCCTCGTCCGGGAACAGATCTTCGCCCGCCGGCCCACCGCGACCTGACACACGCGCCGGGGACACCACGGCGGCCGCGACGACGCCGCGCACCTCGACGGGCTCGACGGGCGCGGGAGCTCGAGGACTCGACCGACGCGACGGGAGAAGAGGAGAACGGGTATGACCACACAGCAGACCTCGACCTACGGCGTCCTCACCGACGAGGCGTTCGAACGGGCGCGGCGACGGACCGGGGTTCCGCAGCGCCTGCGCCCGCCGCACATCACCGAGGTGCACGTCGACGCCACCCGCCATTTCGCCTACGGCTACGGCGACGACAACCCGCTCTACTGCGAGCGCGACTACGGCCGCACCACCCGCTGGGGCGGGCTGATCGCTCCCCCGAACTTCCTCTACTGCATGGGCGAGAACGCCGCACCGGACCCGACGCCGGAGCAGAAGCAGCTACTGAAGGGCGACCCCTTCGCCGGCCTGGGCTCGTACCAGGCGGCCATGGAGTTCGAGTACTACCGGCCGCTGCGGGCCGGCGACCGGTGCCGGATGATCCGGGCGCAGGTCGGCGTCCAGGACAAGCGGAGCAGCTTCGGGGGCCGGTCGGCGCACGTGACCAACGACTTCCTGTTCGCCAACGGCGCGGGTGAGATCGTGGCCGTCCAGCGGGGCACCTGGATCAACGCCGAACGCCACACCAGCCGGCAGCGGTCGTCGGCCAAGCCGCCGGTCGACTTCTCGCCCTACTCCGACTCCCAGCTCGCCGAGATCGACGCGGCCTACGACCGCGAGACCCGTCGCGGCGCCGTGACCCGCTATTTCGAGGACGTCGAGATCGGCGAGGAGATCCAGCCGCGGGTCAAGGGCCCGCTCGTCGTCACCGACATCGTCGTCTGGCACGTCGGCTGGGGCATGCAGCTCACCCCGCCCGGCGCGTACGGGATCTCACGCAGGATCCGCAGGAAGGCGCCGGGGCTGTACCCGCCGAACTCCCGCAACATCCCCGACACCGTGCAGCGCCTGCACTGGGAGCCCGAGCGCGCCGCCGAGCTCGGGCTGCCGATGAGCTACGACTACGGCGCCATGCGGGAGACCTGGCTGACCCACGCGCTGACCGACTGGATGGGCGACGACGGCTGGCTGTTCCGGCTGCGCTGCGAGCACCGCCGGTTCAACTACGTCGGCGACACCACCTGGGTGCGTGGGCGGGTCGTCGACAAGGTGCAGGTGGACGGCCGCAACGAGGTGCACCTCGAGCTGAGCTGCCAGAACCAGCGCGGTGAGACGACGACCCCCGGGACGGCCGTCGTGCTGCTGCCGACCCGCGAGGCCCCGGTCACGCTCCCCGCACCTCCGGCCGACACGCTCGACGAACTCCTCAAGGTCGAGATCGCCCGGCTCGCGTGAGCGACCGGATCCCTCCCGTGGGTTTCCTCCGCCAGAGTTCCTTGCCAACCACCGCAAATAATTAGATTATTGGTCTATATCATGCGGATCGCCGCCGGCCGTCACGGTCCGCGGGTCCAGCGACGAGGAGGGCGACTGCCCAGTGGACTTCGAACTCACCGAGGAGCAGGCGATGCTCCGCGAGGTGTCTCGAACGATGCTGTCCACCCACTGCCCTCCCGCCCGCGTGCGCTCGCTCGTCGGCTCCGGCGGCGACATCGACGACAAACTGTGGCAGCACGGCGTGGAACTCGGGTGGACCGGCCTCGCGGCGCCCGAGCAGCTGGGCGGCTCCGCCCAGGGGCTGGTCGAGCTGAGCCTGGTCGCCGAGGAGATCGGCCGCGTGGTCGCCCCCGGCCCGGTCGTCGAGACCGCGCTGGTGGCGCTCGCCGCGGCCCGGTCCGGACACCCCGAGCTCGGCCCGGTGGCGGCCGCGCTGGCCGACGGCCAGGCGCGGGCCAGCCTCGCCCACCACGGCACGGTGCGCGCGGCACGCGACGGCGACGCGCTGGTTCTCGACGGCCATGTGACGGCGGTCCAGGCCGCCGCGGCCGTCGACTGGCTGCTCGTGACCGCCTCGACGGACGACGGTCCCGCCGCCGTCCTGGTGCCGACGCCGCCCGGCGGCACCCGCCGCCGCCGCACGCTCGACGAGACGCGCGGCTGGTACGACGTGGCTCTCACCGGCATCCGGGTACCCGCGACCCACGTCGCCGCGAGCGGGCCCGCGCAGGTGCGGTGGCTGGTGGCCGCGGCAGGCGTCCTCACCGCCGCGGACGCCCTCGGCGCCGGGGAACGGCTGCTCGAGATGACCGTCGAGCACGTTCTGGTGCGCGAGCAGTTCGGCCGGCCACTCGGCAGCTTCCAGTCGGTCAAGCACAAGGTCACGGACATGCTCACGCTCGTCAAGGGCGCCCGCGCCGCGACCTACTACGCCGCGATGACGCTGGACGCCGGGGCCGACGACGGTGATCTGGCAGCGAGCGCGGCCAAGGCGTTCACCGCCGAGGGGATGAGCGCACTCGCCGGCGAGGCGCTCCAGGCGCACGGCGGCATCGGCTTCACCTGGGAGCACGACCTGCACCTGTACCTGCGCCGGGTGAAGGTCGACGAGGTGTTGTTCGGCGCACCCGCCGAGCACTACGAACGGGTGGTCGCGCTGCTGGCGCAGGCCCGCGGCGTCGAGGTCGGATCCGCCCACGACCGGCGGCCGGGCGACGACCGGGCCCACCTCGACACCTGAATCCGAATTCCAGGGCCTCTACATTCCGGGGCCTCGATATCGACGGCCTCGACGGCCTCGACCGACCGCGGAGCGACGCATGTGGGATTTCTCGACCGAGCCTGAGTTCCAGGAGAAGCTGGACTGGATGGCACGATTCGTCCGCGAGGAGTGCGAACCCCTCGACCTGCTCTTCCCGCACGGGGGCGATCCGTACGACGTCCACAACAAGGCGTCGCGAGCCATCCTGAAGCCGCTGCAGGCGCAGGTCCGCGAGCAGGGGCTGTGGGCCTGTCACCTGGGACCGGAGCTGGGCGGCCACGGCTTCGGCCAGATGAAGCTCGCGCTGATGAACGAGATCCTCGGCCGCTCCTACTGGGCGCCCACCGTCTTCGGCACGGCGGCTCCCGACACCGGCAACGCCGAGATCCTCGCGATGTTCGGCACCCCGGAGCAGAAGCAGCGCTACCTGCAGCCGCTGCTCGACGGCGAGATCGTCTCGTGCTTCTCGATGACCGAGCCGCAGGGCGGCGCCGACCCGAAGGAGTTCGCCTGCACGGCGATCCGGGACGGCGACGAATGGGTCATCGAGGGCGAGAAGTGGTTCTCCTCGAACGCCCGCTACGCGGCCTTCCTGATCGTCATGGCGGTCACCGACCTCGACGCCGCCCCGCACCGGCGGATGTCCATGCTCGTGGTGCCCGCCGAGACGCCCGGCATCGAGATCCTGCGCAACGTCGGCACCATCAACGAGCGGGACGACTTCGACGAGGGCATCCACGGCTACATCCGCTACAACCGGGTGCGGGTCCCGCTGGACGCCATGCTCGGCGCGCCGGGCGAAGGCTTCAAGGTCGCCCAGGCCCGGCTCGGCGGCGGCCGCGTCCACCACGCCATGCGGGTCGTGGGCAAGTGCCAGCGGGCTTTCGACATGCTGTGTGAGCGGGCGCTGTCGCGTCACACGCAGGGCAAGGTCCTCGCCGAGCACCAGTTCGTGCAGGGCTTCGTCGCCGACTCGGCGATCCAGCTCCAGCAGTTCCGGCTGCTCGTCCTGCAGACGGCGTGGATCATCGACACCCAGCCGCACGGGGCGGCCCGCACCCACATCGCGATGTGCAAGGTCGCCCTGGCGCAGGTGCAGCACGACATCATCCAGCGGGCACTGCACCTGCACGGCTCGCTGGGCACCACCCACGAGACCCCGCTCGGTGCCTGGTGGGCCGGCGTGCCGCAGCTCGCCCTCGCAGACGGGCCCACCGAGGTGCACAAGGCCACCGTCGCCAAGCAGGTCCTGAAGGGCTACCGGCCGGCGCCCGGCCTCTTCCCCACCGAGCACCTTCCGACCCGGCGCGCCGCCGCCCGCGAGCGGTACGCGGACGTCCTGCAGGAATTCGGGCTGTGACCAGCGCCGACGGCCAACCTGCCGGACTGTTCGACCTCACCGGCAAGATCGTCCTGGTCACCGGCGGCAGCCGGGGCCTCGGCCGGGAGATGGTGCTGGCCTTCGCCCGCGCCGGCGCCGACGTGGTGATCGCCAGCCGCAAGCTCGACAGCTGCGAGCAGCTGGCGGCGCAGGTCGAGGCGCTCGGCCGGAAAGCCCTGCCGGTCGCGGCCCATGTCGGGCGCTGGGACGAGTGCGATCACCTCGTCGACCGGGCCTACAGCCATTTCGGCCGGGTCGACGTCCTCGTCAACAACGCCGGCATGTCGCCGCTGGCGCCGTCCTCGGCGCTGACCTCCGAGGACCTCTTCGACAAGGTGATCGGGGTCAACTTCAAGGGCCCGTTCCGGCTGAGCTCGCTGATCGGGCAGCGGATGCACGACGGCGACGGCGGCTCCATCATCAACATCTCGTCCAGCGGCGCGCTGTTCCCGTCCCCCCGGTTCGGGCCGTACGCCGGCGCGAAGGCGGCGCTCAACGCGCTGACCACCGTGCTCGCCCTGGAGTTCGCGCCCAACGTCCGGGTGAACACCATCTCCGCGGGGCCGTTCCTCACCGACATCTCCAAGCGCTGGCCCGACGAGAGCAAGCGGACGTGGAAGAACGCGGCCGGCCGCGCCGGGAATCCGGAGGAGATCGCCACCACCGCGCTCTACCTGGCCTCCCCGGCCTCGAGCTACACCACCGGATCACTCATCCGGGTCGACGGCGGACTGCACTGACCCCGACGCCTCACCCGAGCCGTACCTCTCACCTGTGCCCTGCCCCGCGTCACCTGTGCCCTGCCCCGCGCTCGTGCCCCGCCCATCGTCCGTGCCTCGCCCTTCGCCGGGCTCCGGCCCCGCTCCCGCCGCGGGCCGCCTGCCGGACGCTCACCGGGCTCCCCCGTGCTGCCGCCCACCTGCGGACCAGGACCTCCCGGAGCGCACTCACCCACCCGGCCTGAGCACCGATCGCACCCGAACGCGCCGGTCACGGGCGGAACGACCAGCAACAGGTCACCTAGTTAGATCATTGACAAAATCTAGCTGGTGGCCTACTAATCTAGTTCAATCATCTACCTGCTTGCTTTTCGGGCGGGCTGATCACTGACGCGGGTGCACGGCCGCCCGCCTTACACGAGCGGGACGACACATGATCCAGACGGAACACAGACTCGCGACCCGGGCGACACGCCGCGGGGCGGTGGCGGCCATCGCCGCGGCAACGCTGATCGGGGTGGCAGCCTGCGGCAGCGACAGCGGGTCGGACGGCGGCGGCTCCGCCCCGACCACCGCCAGCACTGCCATTCCCGCCGCCCTCGCAACCTACTTCCCCGGCCAGGCCGCCAGCGGCGACCCGGTGAAGATCGGGTTACTGAACACCGAGGGTGGTCCCGCGTTGTCCGACCCTGAGATCGGCGACGCCGCCGTCGCGGCGGCCGAATACGCCAACGCCCATCTGGGTGGCATCGGCGGCCACCCGATCGAGATCGACCGCTGCGGCATCCTCGAGGACGTCGCCTCGTCGGTGAAGTGCGCGAACCAGATGGTCGAGGACAAGGTCGCGGCCGTCGTGGTCACCACGACCGGCTTCGGTGAGTCCATCGTGCCGATCATCACCAAGGCCGGCATCCCGTACGTCTCGGTGGCCGGGGCGAGCAGCGGCGAGTTCACGAGCAAGAACGCTTACATGTGGACGGGCGGCTTCGCCGCGACCCTTTCCGCGATGGCCACGTATTCGGCCGAGCAGGGATACAAGAAGGTCACCGCCTTCGTGACCGACGTGCCGGCCGCGACCGGCGGGGCGGCCAAGATCGGCGTCCCCGCGTTCAAGGCGGCCGGTATCGAGTTCACCGTCGTGCCGGTCACGCCCGGCACGGCGGACGCGACGCCCCAGGTGACCAGTGGCCTCGCCGGCAAGCCGGACGCCGCGATCCTGATCTTCAACTCCACCGGCTGCACGACGGCGCTGAAGGCGCTCAGTGTGGTCGACCCGACCATTCCCAAGCTGGGCATCACCGGCTGCCTCGACCCGGCGACGGTCGATGCCGTGGGCGGCGCGATAGAGGGCGCCAAGGTCTTCGGCGTCTCCTCGATCGCGACCGACGATCCCGAGGCACAGCTCTACCGGACCGTGATGGCCAAGTACGCGCCCGACGCGTCGATCTCGGGCTACACGCCGGTCGGCTACCAGGGAATGCTCGGCCTGATCCGGGCCACCGCCAAGCTGACCGGCCCCGTCACCAGCAGCTCGATCCTCGCCGCCATCGCGCAGGCCAAGGACGTCCCGCTGCCGGCCGGTGCAGGGGTCACCTTCACCTGCGACGGCAAGCAGCTTCCCGGCCTGACCACGGTGTGCTCCGCGGGAGAGATCGTCCTGACGGTGAAGGACGGCGTGGGCACGCAGCCCGAAACCATCGACAACTGAGTCCGGGCCTCATCTAGAAGGGCGGCCGCACCGGCATGGGTAGCACCGACCTCATCTTCCTGATCCTCGGCCTCGGTAATGGCGCCGTCTACGCGGCGCTCGGACTCGGCCTGGTCCTCACCTACCGCAGCTCGGGTGTGGTCAATTTCGCCACCGGTGCGGTCGCCCTCTACACCGCCTACACCTATGCCTTCCTTCGGCAGGGGAAACTGCTCAACCCGATCCCCGGTTTAACCGGGACCGTCGATCTCGGGATCGACGGGGTGGGCTTCCCGGCGGCGTTCGCACTCTCGCTGGTGGTCGCCGCGGCGCTGGGAGCGCTGCTCTACGCAGCCGTCTTCCGCCCGATGCGGACGGCGCCCACCGCCGCGAAGGCCGTCGCGTCGATCGGCGTGATGATCGTCATGCAGGCGCTGCTCGCGGTCCAGGTCGGCACGACCGCGGTCTCGGTGGCGGCCATCCTGCCGACGCGTATCTACACCGTCGCCGGGCAGCGGGTTCCCGGCGACCGGCTCTGGTTCGCCGGCATCATCATCGTGATGGCGGTCGTCCTGACCCTGTGGTTCCGGCTCACCCGGTTCGGCCTGGCCACCCGCGCGGCGGCCGAGTCCGAGAAGGGCGCTCTGGTCACCGGGCTGTCGCCGCAGCGCATCGCGCTGGTCAACTGGGCCCTGAGCACCATGATCGCCGGTGTCGGCGGCATCCTCATCGCGCCCATCGTTCCGCTCACCCCGGTGTCCTACACCCTGTTCATCGTCCCGGCGCTGGCGACGGCGCTCGTCGGGAACTTCACCAGGATCGGTACGGCGGTCTCCGCCGGGCTCGTCATCGGCATGCTGCAGTCGGAGGCCACGAACCTGCAGACCAAAAGCTGGCTGCCGTCGTCCGGCCTCGCCGAGCTCGTCCCGCTCGCCGTCATCCTGATCTTCCTGGTCTTCCGGGGGCAGACCCTGCCCTCGCGCGGCTCGATCGTGCAGCAGACCCTCGGCCGGGCGCCGCGGCCGAAGTCGATGGTGCTGCCCGGTGTGGTCATCGCCGCCGCCGGGTTCGCCGCGCTGGCGGCGACGCACGGCTCCCACCGGGCAGCGATCATCACCACGATCGTCCTGGCGATCATCGCGTTGTCCCAGGTGGTCGTCACCGGCTTCAGCGGCCAGATCTCCCTGGCGCAGCTGACCCTGGCCGGCGTCGGCGCGTTCGCGCTGACCCGGATCCAGCACCAGCTGCACGTGCCGTTCCCGATCGCGCCGCTGCTCGCCGCCGTCCTCGCGACGATCGTGGGGGTGGTGGTCGGCCTGCCGGCGCTGCGGATCCGCGGCCTGCCGGTGGCGGTCACCACGCTCGCGCTGGCGGTGGTGCTCGAGAAGCTGTGGTTCACCAACAAGGACCTCAACGGCGGGTTCAACGGCTCGCCGATCGACGACCCGACCCTCTTCGGCGTCAATCTCGGGATCGGCGCCGGCGCCGGCTACCCACGCCTCACGTTCGGCCTGTTCTGCCTGGTCGTCCTGCTGCTGGTGGCCGGTGGCGTGGTGCTGTTGCGCCGCAGCCGGCTGGGGGCGGCGATGCTGGCGGTGCGCGCCAACGAACGGTCGGCCGCCGCCTCGGGCATCTCCGTGTCGCAGGTGAAGCTCGTCGCCTTCGCCATCGGCGGGTTCCTCGCCGGGCTGGGCGGCGCCATGCTGGCCTACCAGCAGACCGTGGCGGACTCGAGTTCGTACACCGCGATGGGCTGCGTCGCGCTGTTCGCCACCGCGTACCTGGCCGGCGTCACGTCGGTGTCCGGCGGCATCAACGCCGGGCTCATCGGCGCGGGCGGCATCATCTTCACCCTGGTCGACAAGGGCCTGCCGCTGGGCGTCTACGTTCTGCTGGTCGGGCTGCCCGTCCTCGCGATCGTCGCCGAGATCCGGCCGAAGCTGATCCCGGCGCTGTCCGGCGTGGTCGGGGTGCTGACCCTGGCGGCCTTCCTCCTCCACCGTGACGCGGTGGCCCTGGGCAACTACTACACGACCGTCAGCGGTGTCCTGTTGGTGCTCACCGTCATCCTCAACCCGGAGGGCATCGTCGGGCCGGTGCACGAACATCTGGGCGCGCTGCGCACCAGGCTCGGACGCCGATCGCCGGCCTCCCTCGCCCGGCCGTCCGGGAACGCACAGGCCGGGGACGCGCCGTCCGGGGACGCGGTCGCGGCGACCACAGCCTCCGAGCGGGCGGTACCCCACGACACCCACGAGGTCACGGCGGGCCCGCTGCTACGGGTCAGCGGCGTCGGCGTGCGCTACGGCGCCGTCGTCGCGAACCAGGACGTGAGCTTCGACGTCAACCGCGGCGAGATCGTCGGCCTCATCGGCCCGAACGGCGCCGGCAAGACGACCCTGATCGACGCGATCAGCGGCTATGCCGACGCGACCGGGTCGATCGAGTTCCTCGGCCGCAGGCTCGACGGGCTCAAACCCCATCAGCGGAGCCGGCGCGGCCTCGGCCGGACCTTCCAGGGCATCGAGCTGTACGACGATCTCAGCGTCCGGGAGAACGTCCAGACCGGCACGATGGCGGTCCGCTCGTCGGGCGACCGCGCCACGCCGTCGCCCGTAGACATCGACCGGTTGTTCACCATCCTGCATCTCGAGGCGGTGTCCGAAGCCCCGGTGCAGGAGCTGTCCGTCGGGCAGCGTCAGCTGGTCTCCGTCGCCCGCGCGCTGGCCGGGCGTCCGGCGATCGTCCTGCTGGACGAACCGGCCGCCGGGCTGGACACGACCGAGAGCCGCTGGCTGGGCGAGCGGCTGCGGGCCATCCGCGACGCCGGCATCACCATCGTCATGGTCGACCACGACATGGGCCTCGTCCTGGACGTGTGCGACCGGATCGTGGTGCTCAACCTCGGGGAGGTAGTCGTGGTCGGCACACCGGCAGAGATCCAGCGCAACCCGGAGGTCACCCGCGCCTACCTGGGCACGACCCACGGGCACGCGGAGCACGGGCACACGGAGCGCGTGCATGCGGAGGAGGTGCGATGACCGCCGCATTGCGGTGCGCCGGGATGGACGCCGGCTACACGGCCGGCCGGCCGGTCGTGCGCGGCGCCGACCTCACCCTGAAGGCCGGTGAGGTGCTCGCGCTGATCGGACCGAACGGGGCGGGCAAGACCACCCTGCTGATGACGATCGCCGGCCTGCTGCCGCCGCTGGCGGGGCACGTCGAGATCGGCGGGGTGGCGGTGAAGCCCGGCTCGGCGCGCTCCGCGGTGAGCGCGGGGCTGGTGCTCGTGCCGGACGACCGCTCGCTGTTCAAGAGCCTCACCACCCACGAGAACCTGAAGCTGGCCGCCCGTCGCGGCGGCACGACGGTCGACCAGGTTCTCGACCACTTCCCCGGCCTGCGGCCCCGGATGAAGGTGGCGGCCGGGAACCTCTCCGGCGGCGAGCAGCAGATGCTGGCGATCGGCCGGGCGCTGATGCAGGACCCGAAGGTACTTCTCATCGACGAGCTCAGCATGGGCCTCGCGCCGGTGATCGTCGAGTCTCTCCTGCCGGTCATCCGGTGGGTCGCGGACGAGTCCGGCGTCGCCTGCATCCTCGTGGAGCAGCACGTGGCGCTCGCCCTCGGCGTCTCCGACACGGCGATCGTCCTCTCGCACGGCGACGTCGTGCTCCGGGGGGACGCCAAGGAGCTCGCGGCCGACGAGAGCCGGATCGAGCGCGCCTACCTGGGCCAGGCCGGCTGACCCGGAACGCACAGGCGACACCGAGGGGTGCTGACGCAGGCATCGTCAGCACCCCTCGGCATCAGATCCCCTGGCGTCAGGTCCCCTCGACGTCAGGTCTCTCGAAGATCTGCTCGACGCCAGAGCCACTGGACGTCAGATCTACTCAGCGGACTTCTTGCGTGTCTCGAAGGCCCGGGTCAGCGCCCGGTGCTCGTCCGACGTCAACAGGATGGTGTTGGCGAAGCGGTCGAAGTCGCGCGCCGTCTGCCGGTCGACGCTCGCGGCGATGTCGACGGCCGCCTTCGCCACGCCCGCCGCCTCCGAGGGCAGCCGGGCCAGCTTGCGGGCGAAGGCGCTCACCCGCTCGGAGAACTCCTCGGCCGGGTAGACGGCGTGCACGAGCCCGATGTCCCGGGCGTGGTGGGCGTCGACCTCCTCCCCGAACGCGAGCCACTTGCCCCA
This sequence comes from Parafrankia sp. BMG5.11, assembly GCF_004337455.1. Lineage (NCBI taxonomy): Bacteria > Bacillati > Actinomycetota > Actinomycetes > Frankiales > Frankiaceae > Parafrankia > Parafrankia sp. BMG5.11. The sequence continues at coordinate 35,192 of NZ_SJXI01000012.1, forward strand.
GTGCGGGCCGACCAGCCTGGTCACTCGGCTGATGCCCCCGGAGCCCGGGATGACGGCGAGCGCGGGCAGTTCGGGCAGGGAGAACACCGCGGCGGTGGACGCCAGCCGGAAGTCGCAGGACGCGGCCAGCTCGAGGCCGACCCCCAGGCACGGCGCGTGCGCGGCCAGGACGACGGGCTTCTCGACCGCCTCCAGCTCGTCGAAGACCAGGTGCAGCCGCCGGTACTCACGGCGCAGCCGCCGCGGGCTGAAGCTGCCGTCCGCGGCGTACCCGCGCTTGCCACCGGCGCCGCTCTGGCGGATGTCGATGCCGGCCGTGAAGTAGCGGCCCTCCGCCGCGATCACGAGCACCTTGAGGTCGTCGCGATCACCCAGATCGGTCGCGGCCTGGCGCAGCGCCTCGATCATCTCGGGGCTGACGGCGTTGAGCTTCTCGTCGCGGGTGAAGGTGAGGGTCAGGATCCCGTCGGTCTCGGACCGACGGGTCTGGCTGACGTCGGCCATAACGGCTCCCGCTTCTCGTAGGGATGGCGTTCCTGTGGTGCCCCTGCCGGTACCCCTGCCCGGTGTCGCCCGGTGCCGGCCCGGCGGCCGGCCTCGAGCGGCGCGGCACCGCGGGTCACCCGACGGAGCGCGCCGTCACCGGCCGAGCCACACCGGGGGGCGCTTCTCGGCGAAGGCGGTCGCGCCCTCGCGGGCATCCTCGGAGGCGAAGACCGGGGCGCACAGCTCGGCCTGCCGCTGCCAGCCCTCCTCGACCGTCCAGTCGGCCTGCGCCCGGGCGATCTGCTTGGTCGTTGCCACGGCCAACGGCCCGTTGGCGGCGATCTTGGCCGCGAGTTCGAGCGCCCCGGCCAGCGCGCCACCCTCCGGCACGACCCGGTTGACCAGCCCCAGGGCTGCCGCCCGCTCCGCCGTCACGGGCTCACCGGTCAGCAGGAGTTCCAGCGCGACCGAGAAGGCGATCCGGCGCGGCAGCAGCATCGCGGCGCCGCCGCCGGCCACCAGCGCGCGCTTGACCTCCGGCACGCCGAACCTGCTCGTCGCCGCGGCCACGACCAGGTCGCACGCCAGCAGCAGCTCGAAGCCACCGGCCAGCGCCCAGCCCTCCACCGCGGCGATCAGCGGCTTGCGCGGCGGCGTGACGGTGATGCCGCCGAAACCGCGGCCCTTGATGTTGGGGGTCTCACCGCGCAGGAAGGCCTTCAGGTCCATGCCGGCGCAGAACGAGCCGCCGGCCCCGGTCAGCACACCGACCCGCAGCTCCGGGTCGCCGTCCAGCTCGTCCGCTGCCGCCGCGATGCCGCGCGCGGCCTCGGCGTCGAGCGCGTTCCTGGCTTCCGGGCGGTTGATCGTGATGACCAGGACGGCGCCATGCCGCTCGACCAGCACCGAGTCTGCCATGCCGTCTCCTCGTTCTCGCGGTCCAAGTTCTCGCGGTCCAAGTTCTCGCGGTCGCAGTTCTCGCGATCGAAGCGGTCGCGGTCGCGGTTCTCGCGGTGCGGGCGGCGCCGTCAGTCCGCGACGCGGATGACGACCTTGGCGGTCGGCGCCCGGTCGGCGACGCGCTGCAGGGCGACGGCCGCGTCGTCGAGGTCGTGTACCTCGGACACGAGCGGCCGCATCCCCTGCGCCACCAGTGTCGCCAGCCCCTCACGCGCCCGCGCCGTCTCCTCGGGCAGCCGCAGGGACCATGTGCGCAGCTCGATCCCGCGCACCGTGATGTTCTTCAGCAGCACGAGGTTCAGCGGGATCCGCGGAATCTCGCCGCCCGCGAAGCCCACGACGACGAAGCGGCCACCCCAGCGGATCGCGCGCAGCGCCGGCTCGGCCCACCGGTCGCCGACCGGGTCGACGACGAGGTCGGCGCCGCCCGTGATCTCCTTGATTCGGAGCTTGAGGTCTTCCGTCGTGTAGTCGATGCACGCCTCGGCACCGAGCTCCTTGCAGACCGCCAGCCGCTCGGGTGACGAGGCCGCGGCGATGACGCGCGCACCGAGCCTGACGGCGATGTCGACCGCCGCGGAGCCGACGCCTCCGGCAGCCCCCAGGACGACGACCCACTGGTCCGGCGCCAGCTCTCCGATCGTGACCAGGCAGTGGTACGCCGTCAGGTACGTCACCCGGAACGCCGCGGCCTCGACCATCGACAGCCCGGCCGGGATCGGCGAGACCGCGGTCGCGGGCGCCAGCACCTGCTCGGCCATCGCGCCGGAGAAGACCGAGCCGTGGACGGGGTCACCGACGGCGAGACCGGTGACCCCGTCACCGACCATCGCCACCCGGCCGGCGAACTCGGACCCGGGGGTGAAGGGCAGCGGCGCCGACACCTGGTAGCGGTCCGCGATCAACAGCAGGTCGGGGAAGTTCAGCGCGGCCGCGGCCACGTCGACGACGACGTGGCCCGGCGTCGCCTCCGGAGCGGGTACGTCGCGGATGACGACGTCGGCCGGACCGCCGTACGCCTCGACGCGGGCGGCCCTCACCGCGTCTCCCGGCCCGTGCGGCGGGGCCCGCAGGCGGCTCGGGCTCGGATCCTGCCTGGGTTCTCAGCGGGTCGCTTGATGATCGAACCTCCGTACGTGGCCGAAGCCGGGCCGGGACACCACACCCGCCGGACCGACCCGCTATTGTATAACTAAGTTATATTAGATCGCAGCAGCCAGCAAGCGACCGCTACCGGCACGACCGCCCTCCGCCGCCTCCCTGGTCAGGCGCGGGCGTCGCGGCGCAGCGACTCGGGTACCCAGTTGGGCGAACGCTTCTCGATGAAGGCGGAGAAGCCCTCGCGCGACTCGTCCCGGTGCAGGCTGTCGAAGAACGCGATGCGGTCGTGCAGCCCGACGTACTGGTCCAGCACGCGCTTGACGTCGCGGCGGGCGCCCGGAGCGGTCTGGCAGCACTGGGCAAGCGCCGCGGTGGCCGCGTCCAGGAGCTCGTCATGGGAGACGACCCGGCTCACCAGGCCCCACTCGACCGCCTCCTGGGCGGTGAAGGTACGACCGGTGAGCATCAGGTCGCGCGTGCGCACCGGCCCGATGACGCGGACCAGGACCGAGGCGAAATAGGTGTCCGAGATCCCGCGGAGCAGCTCCGGCACCCGGAAGGTCGCCCGCTCGCTCACCACGGCGACGTCCGAGCACAGCGCGATCATGAGGCCGCCGCCCTGGCAGATCCCGTTCACCGCCGCCACCACCGGCTTGACGCTCTGCCGCAGGACATCGAAGGGAAGTACGTCGATGGCGCCGGGAACCCCGCCGAGGTGCAGCCAGTGGTCGCCGGCGTTCTTACCCAGATCGCCGCCGGGGATGAACACGTCGCCGACCCCGGTGATCAGCAGGCCAGCGAGGGCCGGGTCCGCGTCGACCCGCCGGACGGCGTAACGCACGCCAAAGTACATCGCGGGAGTGAGCGCGTTGCGGGCCTCGGGACGGTCGACGACCAGATGCCCGAACGGCTCGCGCCGCTCAAGTCTCAGGTACGGCGTGCCGAGCCAGTCACCGTCGGGCGGGCGGGGCGTGCTCCCCATGACATCGTCGTCCACAGAATTCTCCCGTTCGCCACAGCGGTCGGCGGGCGCCAGCGTCCACAGACCTCGGATCGTCTGCCGTGGGGTCAATCCCCAACGATCTTCAGCGTCTCCTGGACCAGTCCCGGCAGCGCGGTCACCATCCGGGCCAGCGTGCCGTTCACCTCCCGGCCGGACTTGGCCGCCCGCTTCAGCAGCAGCCCGGTCGCCGCCGCCTCCTTGTAGCGCGTGAGGGCGTGGAACCAGTCCAGGTCGGCGATCGGCACCCCGCGCCGGCGCTCGTAGGCCCGGATGACCTCGTCGGGCGTGGGTGTGCCGGCCGGCGGCCCCGGTTCAGCCGCGGGGTGCCCGGCATCGTCGGTGAAGAACGTCAGCCAGGCGAGGTCCACCCGCGGGTCGCCGACGGTCCAGATCTCCCAGTCGATGACCGCCGCGAGCCGGGCACCGTCGCACAGCGTGTTACCCAGCCGGTAGTCACCGTGGTTGATCACGGCCGGCAGCGCCACGGGGATCGTCGACACCAGCGCGCCGGCGGCACGTTCGTAGTCGCCGCGCATCCCGTCGGGGAGGGTCTCGAAGGCACGGCGCCAGCGACCGATCTCCGCCGCCAGGTCCACCACCGGCTCGTCGGCGAGGCCGACCGCCGCGGGAGTGACGTCGTGCAGGTCGGCCAGGACGCCGGCCGCGCCGAGAAAACGGGTGCGCACCAGCTCGGGGGTGGGCCGGTCCGCGACCGACCTGAGCACCGGCTCGACGCACTCCCCGGGAACCAGGTTCATCGCCATGTACGGCGGGATCCCGGGCGGTGCTCCGGGATCGGAGAACAGGACGTCGGGCGCCAGCTGCCGCCGCCCGCCCTGCAGCGCCGCCTGCACGCGAGCCTGCCGCAGAACGTCGCGGTTGCGGACCGGCGCCAGGCCGGGCGGCGCGAGCTTGACCACGATCGGGGACTCCGCCGCCGGCACGCCGGCCACGTCGACGAGGAACGTCAGACTCGACGTGCCGCCGGTCAGCGGGCGGACCTCGCCAACCCGCGCCCCGCCACGCCACCGCGGCAGCCGGTCCGCCAGCCGCCTCGCCAGGTCGGCGGTCAGGGCTGATTCGGCCGGGTGAGCGACGTCGGCCTGGCGGGCGACGTCAGCCGGGTGAGCCGTGCCGGCCTGGTGATCTGCCATGCGTGTCTCATTTCCTCAGCTCGGGTCGGGCTAGACCGAGAGCGCGAACCCACCGGTGACCCGCAGCGTCTCCCCGGTGATGAAGGCGGCTGCGTCCGAGACCAGGTAGAGCAGCGCGTTCACCACGTCCCGCTCCGCGCCCTCGCGCGCCAGGACCTGCTGCGCGAGGACGCGCGCGACCTCGGTCGCGGGCAGCTCGGCCCGCACGGTGTCGGTGAGGATCAGCCCGGGGGCGATCGCGTTGACCCGGACACCGACCGAGGCCAGCTCGCGGGCGAACTGCGCGGTGAAGCCGCGGACCGCGAGCTTGGAGACGCCGTAGGCGGTCCGGTTGGCGTAGGCCGCCGAGGAGGAGATGTTGACGACGGCGGCGCCCGGCCGCCCGCTCATCGCGTCCTTCGCGGCCAGCGTGCAGATGACGACACCCAGCACGTTGACCTCGAACAGCCGGCGGATCCGGCCGGCGCCGAGCTCGGCGGTCGGCTTGTTGAAGGCGGCCGAGTGCAGCCCCGCGTTGTTGACCAGGATGTCGAGCCCGCCGTGCGCGCGGACGATGTCGGCCACCACCTCACCGACGCGGGCCTCGTCCGTCACGTCGCAGGCGACCCCGGTCGCGCTGCCGCCGAGCGCGGTGAGCTCGGCCGCGGCGGCCGAGGCGACGTCACCGTCGATGTCGGCCAGCACGACGTGCGCCCCGCGCTCGGTCAGCGCGGCACCGAACGCCTTGCCGAAACCGCGGCCGCCCCCCGTTATCAGCGCGACCTTGCCAGCGTGCTCCTTGGCCGGCGTCTCGTCTTCCGGCGTCTCGTTGACCGGCATCTCGTCGGGCATGGATCTCCTTCGATCGTCGTCGTGTGGCGGCCGGCGGGTCCGCGGCGGGAACGGCCGCGGGCGGCGGCGCCGTCGCCGGAGCCCTAAGCGATCACACCCGCGTCGCGCAGCGCCGCCCGCTCCGTCTCGGTCAGCCCGAGCTCGGTCAGGATCTCGGCCGAGTGACTGCACCAGCCCGACCGGGGACGTTCGACGGCCGGGGACGCCGACAGCCGGGGCGCCGGCGCCGGCTGTGCCACACCGCCCCACTCGACGAAGGTCGCGCGCTCGCGCAGCTCGGCCGAGGCCGCCGCCTCCGCCAGGCTCAGCACGGGCGTCACACAGGCGTCGACGCCGTCGAACAGCTTCGCCCACTCGTCCCGGGTGCGCGCGGCGAACAGATCCCCCAGGACGCGCTCCTGCTCGGGCCACGTCGACCGGTCGTGCTGCGGCCACCGCGCGGGGTCGAGCCCGAGATTCTCCAGCAGCAGCCGGTAGAACTGCGGCTCCAGCGCGCCCACGGCAACGAAGCCGTCGTCAGAGGTGCGGTAGGTGCGGTAGAACGGCGCGCCGCCGTCGAGCAGGTTGTCGCCGCGGCGATCGCTCCACAGGCCGGCCGCGAGCATCCCGTGCATCATCGCCGTGAGGTTGGCGACGCCGTCGACCATGGCCGCGTCGACCACCTGGCCGCGTCCGGTCCCCGTGCGGTGGTACAGGGCCGCGAGCACACCGAGGGCGAGGTAGGAACCGCCGCCGGCGAAGTCGGCCAGCAGGTTGAGCGGCGGCAGCGGCGGCAGCTCGGCCGGTCCGGTCGGGTACAGGCCGCCGGCCAGACCGGCGTAGTTGATGTCGTGCCCGGCCTGCTGCGCGCGCGGGCCCGACTGCCCCCAGCCCGTCGCCCGCCCGTAAACCAGACCGGGGTTGACGGCCAGCAGCTCGTCCGGGCCGAGCCCGAGCCGCTCGGCGACGCCTGGGCGCATTCCCTCCAGGAACACGTCCGCCGTCTCGACCAGCCGCAGCACCACGGACCGGCCCGACGGATGCCGGACGTCGACCCCGATGCCGCGCTGCCCCCGGGTACGCGGATCGTCCTCGAGCCGCAGGCCGGTGACGCCGCCGGGCCGGTCGGCCCGGTCGACCCGGATCACCCGGGCGCCCAGGTCGGCGAGCAGCATGGTCGCGAACGGGACCGGCCCGAGCGCGCTCAGGCACACGACCGTGACGCCGCCCAGCGCCTGCGTCATGCGTCTCGCCAGACCGGAGCGCGCCGCTCCCGGAAGGCGGCCACGCCCTCGGCCGCGTCGCGGGAGGCGAACACCGGCTCGAACAGCGCCCGCTGCCGCTCGAAACCCTCGCCGACCGGCCAGTCCGCGGACTCCACCGCGACCTGCTTGGACGCCCGCACCGACATCGGCGCGCTGCCGGCGACCACGGCCGCGAGGTCGAGGGCGCCCGCCAGCGCCCCGCCGTCGTCGACCAGCCGGTTCACCAGGCCGAACCGGGCCGCGCGCTCGGCCTCCAGCGGGGCGCCGGTGAGGAGCAGCTCCATGGCGAGCATGTGGGGCAGCCGGCGCGGCAGGCGGAAGGCGCCGCCGCCGCGCGCGGCCAGCCCGCGACGGACCTCCGGCAGCCCGAACCGCGCCCCACGGCCCGCCACCACCAGGTCGCACGCGAGGACGATCTCGAACCCGCCGCCCAACGCCCACCCCTCGACCGCCGCGATCAACGGCTTCGCGGGCGGCCGTTCGACCAACCCGGCGAAGCCTCGCACCGGGTCCGAGGTCTTCTCCCCGGCGGCGAACGCCTTGAGGTCCATGCCCGCGCAGAAGCTCGGGCCGGCGCCGTGCAGCACCGCGACCCGCAGCTCGGGAGTCGAGTCGAGCAGGTCGAGCGCGGCCGCGATGCCGCGGGAGACCTCGCCGTTCACGGCGTTGCGCTGGTCGGGACGGTTGATCGTAATCGCGAGGACCCCCTCCTCAGGGCGTACCAGGACGTCGTCCGAGAGGGCTGATGCGGGCAGCGGAGGCTCCTTGCTCAGGTTCTCTATAGAGAACGTTGTTCTGGCATTAGCATCACCAGGTGCGCCGCGCGGCGTCAAGACCGCGCCTTCGAGGAGGACGTATGCCGCACCGAGACAGCCGGACCGGCCACGAACTCCACGCCCCCGCCTCCCGGGTGCCGGCGATCGAGCGGGCCTTCGGCGTGCTGCTCTCGCTGACCCGGTCCGGGCCGGCGCCACTGACCGAGATCGTGGCGGCCACCCGACTCAACAAGAGCACGGCCTTCTACATCCTGCGTTCGCTCGTCGAGCTCGACGCGGTCCGCTACGACCAGCGCGCCCGCACCTACTCCCTCGGCCCGGCGCTCGTGGAGCTCGGCAACGCCGCCAGCCGCCAGTTCGACCTGGTCGCGGTGGCCCGGCGTGACCTGGCCGGGCTGGTCGCCCAGTTCGAGGCCACGGTCGTGCTCTACCGCCGGATCGGCACCGGCGAGGTGTCCATCATCGACCGGTTCGAACGCGATCACGGCGTACACATCACCGTCGAGCCGGGCGCGCGGCTGCCGATCCAGGGCGGCTCGTTCGGGCGCGCGTTCCTCGCGTTCGACCCGCCGGCGGCCGCGGCCGAGGCGCTGGCCGGCGGGCTGGTCCGGTTCACCGAACGCAGCACCACCGACCTGGCCGAGTTCGCCCGCGAGCTCGACGTCGTCCGCGAGCGCGGCTGGGCGGTCGATCATCAGGGCTTCGCGCTCGGCGTGAGCACGGTGGCGGCACCCGTGTTCGACACCGACGGCTCGGTGTCGCTGGTAGCGGCGGCCGTCGGCTTCACCAGCCGCTTCACCGACGAGCTGACCGCGGACATCGGCGCCCGACTGCGGCTGGCCTGCGACCGGATCGGCCGCCCCTTCGCGGCGGTCACCGCCACCACCGGCCCGGTCGATCAGACCGACCGGCCCGATCAGCGGGACCCGCTCGACCCGGCCGACGAGGTCCACGACCTCGACGAGGTCCGCTCACCGCAGAGCTGAGTGGCCGAGCAGCGCCTTGCCCAGGTGCAGGATCTGGATCTGGCTGGTGCCCTCCGGGATCGTCGCCTCGCGCGCGTCGCGGAAGTAGCGCTCCACCGGCGACTCCTCCATCAGCCCGGCGCCGCCGTGCACCTGAAGGGCCAGCGTGGCCGCCCGGCCCGCCGACTCCCCGCAGTAGTACTTCGCCATTGAGCACTCGTAACGACCCGGCTCGCCCGCGTCGATGGCCCGCGCGGCGTTGTACCCCAACAGCCGTGAGGTCTCGGTGAGCGTGGCGATCTCCACCACCATCTGCTGGACCAGTTGGAAGGCGGCGATGGGCTTGCCGAACTGCTCCCGCTGCCGGCAGAACGCGATCGACGCCTCGAGGCACGCCTGCGACAGGCCGACCGCGCCCATCGCCATGTTCAGCCGCCCCGCGTTCACCGCCTTCATGCCCAGCGACAACCCGCCGCCCAGCGTGCCGAGCACGTTGGCCGCGGGAACGTAGGTGTCGTGAAAGGACAGCTCGCAGCTGGTCGTCGAGCGAAGCGGCATGTGCGGGATGTCGTGCACGCCGAACTCGGACTCAGCGGCGTCGACCAGCAGCGCGGTCACCCCGTGATCGGTCCCGTCGTGATCGACCACCCGGGCGAACAGGATGCCGAAGTCGCAGCCCAGCGCGTTGGTGATGTAGAGCTTGCTGCCGTTCACCAGGTAGCCGTCGCCGCTGGCGCGCGCGGTCGTGCGCAGCGCCCCGGCGTCGGACCCGGCGCCGGGCTCGGTGAGCCCGAACCAGCCGAAGCGGCTCCCGGCCAGCAGCGGCTGCAGGAACCGCGCCCGCTGGTCCTCGCTGGCCGCGGCGGCCAGCGTCCGGGCCACCATGCCCTGGACGTTCACGGTCGTGCGCAGTGAACCCCAGCAGCGGCCGGCCTCCTCCATGAGGATCGCCTGCATCATCATCGGCAGCTCGTCGCCGCCGAGCGCCTCGGGCACCCCGCCGCGGACGTAGCCGAAGTCGTAGAGCTGCGGCAGTAGCTCCCACGGGAACGTGCGCGCCCGCTCGTGATCCCCGACCTCCGGCGCGACCACCTTGTCGAGGAACGACCGGACCGAGTCGCGCAAGGCGCGTTCCTCGTCACCGAGGAGAACCGTCGACATCATTCACCCCACGCAATAGCCATTAATTAGTTAGCTCATTATACCTATCACGATAAGTTCCGGGAAGCGTCGACGACGCGTACTCCTTGAGCCGCTCGACGTCGGCGAGCCGCCCGCGGTGGGTGCCCGCCAGCGGCAGCCCGTTCAGCGTCGTCACCCCGCTCTCGGCGAACGCCGCGACCCGCTCCCGCACATACCCGGGCGGTCCGATCAGCGAGACACCGCGCACCAACCGCTCCGGCACCGCCGCCGCGGCCTGCGCCTTGCGCCCGGCGAGGTAGTGGTCCTGCACCTCGGCGGCCGCCGCCGCGAACCCGTAGCGGCCGGCGAGCTCGTTGTAGAAGTTCCGGCCCCGGGCGCCCATGCCGCCGACGTAGAGCGCGAGGTGCTCACGCACGGCCTGGACGGCGGCCTCGATCTCCTCGGCGTCCTCGCTGATCAGCAGCTGGGTGGGCACCACGACGTCGAGCGGCCCCAACGTGCTCGCCCGCCGGGCCCGACCGGCCGCCAGCGACGCGCCGAAGGCGGCCGGCGCGGCCTCGGGGAGGTAGAAGATCGGCTCCCACCCGTCGCCGATCTCGGCGGCCAGCTCGACGTTCCCGGGTCCCAGCGCGGCGAGCACGATCGGCACCACGGACCGGACCGGGTGGTTGATCAGCTTCAGCGGCTTCCCCAGGCCGCTGCCGCCGTGCGCGGCATCCAGTGGCAGGTGGTAGTGGCGGCCGTCGTAGCTGAGCGGCTCGCGCCGCCAGACCGCCCGGCAGATCTCGACGACCTCGCGGGTGCGCCCGAGCGGGGCGTCGTAGCGCACGCCGTGGAACCCCTCGATCACCTGCGGACCCGACGCGCCCAGACCGAGCACGAAGCGGCCGTCGGACACGTAGTCCAGCCCGGCCGCCGTCATGGCCAGCAGCGCCGGGGTGCGCGAGTAGATGTTCAGGATGCTCGTGGCCAGCAGCACCGTCGAGGTCCGGGCCGCCAGGTAGCCCAGCTGGCTCACCGAGTCGAAGCTGTAGGCCTCCGGGAGCATGACCAGGTCGAGCCCGGCCGCCTCGAAGTCGCGAAGGTCCGCGACGGTCTCGGTGAAGCCGCCGGAGTACTTCAGCGGCATCCCGACCCTCACAGCGCCTCGATGACCACTGCGCCGCCCTGGCCGCCCGCGGCGCACATCGCCGCCACGGCGATCCCGCCGCCGCGCCGGCGCAGGTGGTGGGTCAGGGTGGTCAGCATCCGCGCTCCGGAGGCCGCCACCGGATGCCCGAGACTGCAGCCGCTGCCGTACTGGTTGACCAGGTCGTCCGGGATCCCCAGGAGGCGGCAGGCGGCGATCGGGACCGGCGCGAAGGCCTCGTTGATCTCCCAGGCGTCGACGTCGGCCACCCCGATCCCGGCCCGCTCCAGCACCCGCGGGATGACCTCCACCCCGCCCATCCCGGTGCGGTGCGGGGCTACGCCGAGTGCCGCCCAGGCCCGCACCCGGGCCAGCGGGGTGAGGCCCCGCTCCCGGGCGAGGTCGTCGGTGACCAGCATCAGGGCCGCGGCGGCGTCGTTCACACCGCTCGCGTTCCCCGCGGTGATGCCGAAGCCCTCGATCTCGGGGTGCAGCGGCTTCAGCGTGGCCAGCTTCTCCAGCGTCGAGCCCCGCCGCGGGTGCTCGTCGACAGCAAAGCGGATCTTCTCCCCCGCCGCGACGACGTCGATCGGGACGATCTCGTCATCGAAGACGCCGGCGTCGATCGCGGCGATCGCCCGGTCGTGGGACCGCTTGGCCCAGGCGTCCATCTCCGCGCGGGTGATGCCCACCTCCAGCGCGGTGTTCCAGCCGACGGCGAGGGTCACGTCGTCGGTGGCGCCCTCGTAGTAGGGGAACGTGGGGTTGAACCCGGCGCGCGGCTCGTCCGATCCGGGCACCCGCCACGACAGTTTCGGGTTCATCGACGAGGAGTGGGTGCCGCCGGCGACGACCGCGCGGTCCATCCCGGCCCGGATCGTCGCCGCCGCGTTGCCCACCGCCGCGAGGCTCGCCGCGCAGTGGCGGTTGACGGCCTGGCCCGGCGCCGCCGTCAGCCCGGCCGCGAAGGCGGCGTACCTGGCGATGTCGCCGCCGCCGGCCAGCTCCTCGGCGAGAATGACGTCGTCGACGTCCTCGGGCGCCAGCCCCGAACGGTCCACCGCGGCCCGGACGACCGCCGTGGCCAGCTCCTCGGCCGAGGTGTCCCGCAGCGTCCCCTTGAACGACGTCGCGATGGGCGTGCGCACCGCACTGACGATCACGGCCTGGGCCATGGCTGTACCTCTCCTCTGATCCTCTGATCCTCTGACGATCTGATTCGGACGCTGGGCCTGTCAGGCGCCGAGGTCTGCGAGCAGGCCCGTCAGCCAGGCTGCCGAGCGGGCCGCCGCCGTCCGGGTCCCGAGCGCGTCGATCCGCGGCCCGCTCAGCTCGCAGTCGAAGACGCCCTGGTAGCCGGCCTCGAGCAGCCAGCCCACGATGCTCGCCAGGGGTACGTCGCCGTCGCCGGGCACGGCCCGGCACGGCAGCGTCCGGTCGCCGAGGACCATGTCGCTGAGCTGCACGTGCACGACAGCGTCGGCGTTGGCAGCGATCTCCGCCCGCAGTCCGCCTTCGGTCCAGACGTGGAACAGGTCGAGGCACACGCCCAGCCCGGCCCGGCGGGCGAGCCGCAGCGCGTCGTGGAACGAGTGGACGAAGGTGAGGTCGGCGTAGAGCCAGTTCGCCGGCTCGACCGCGAGGGTCACCCCGCGCCCGGCGGCGTGGTCGACGAGCTCGGTGACGGCGTCCGCGTAGGCCGCGGCCCCCGCGTCCCAGTCCGCGCCCGGACGGGGGCCGGTGAGCCCGTACACCGTGCCCGCCCCGACGGCGGCGGCGTTGTCGACGTCCACCCGCGCCTCGCGCAGCTGCGCCGCGACGGCGCCGGCGCCGGGCCGCAGATCAAGGCCCAGCGCCGCCGTCGTGGTCACCACGCGCACGCCGTGCCGACGGCTCGCCGCGGCGACGGCCTCGGCGCCGGCGGCGCGCACCTTCGCCCCGGTCAGCGAGGCGTTCGTGACCCCGAGCGCCGCGACGGCCTCCAGGGTGTCGAGTGCGGACAACTCCGGGAAGCACAGGCCGCTGACCGACACCCGCGGGTGCGCACTCACCGCTGTGCCGGGGAGGAACCGTCGAGCAGGCCGAGGCTCGCGAGCGCGTAGCGCCGGCCGCGACGGCCGCTGACCAGGTACGACGGTGGCGCGAGGTAGGCGACGTCGCGCGGCAGCGAGTCACCGCGACGGGCGAGTGCCGCGCGACCGTCGGACGTCGTCCCGCAGATCGCGATCTGCTCGACCATGTCGTCCGTGACCGCCGCACCCATGGCGTCGCTGTCACGGCGCGCGAAGGCCTCGCGGATCGCCTCGACCTGCCGGGTCCAGCCGTGATGGGCGACGTACGGGTCGTAGGTCTTGACGGTGAGATAGAACGCGATCATCCGCCGGGCGTCGGTGACCGCGCGCCCGGGGTCGTCGTCGTCGATCGCGGTGATCACCCAGCCGTGCTCGAGCGCCGGAGTGTCCCGCGCGGCGTCGGCCGCGCCCCGCGCCATCGCCGGCCGCACCACGTCGTCCCACCAGGTACGGGTGAACAGCCCGTGCCCGACGACCCCGTCGGCCACCCGCGCGGCGGTCGCCGCCATCAGCCGGTTGAACCCGGCGAGCAGGATCGGGGCGTCGATCCGGCCGAGGACGGGGGCGCCGACCGACGCGTTGACCCGGTAGAACTCGCCGTCGTAGGTCACCGGCTGGCCGTTCTCGGCGTGCAGCCACGCCCGGATCGCCCCGACCAGGTCCGCCATCCGCGCCACCGGGCGGTCGGCCTCCACGCCGAACCAGTCCCGGTTGATGCGGTAGGCCCCCGAGCCGAGGCCGAGGAACACCCGCCCGGCGGCATGCGCCCACGCGCTGCGGATCCCCGCCGCGTGGGCGTACGGCGTGCGCGCGAACGCGTACGCGATGGCCGGGCCGACCAGCGCCTGCTCGGTGCCGAGCACCATCTCGGTCAGCGTCGCGTAGGCCTCGTGGTCCACGAACTCGCCGCTGCAGAACGCCGTCATGCCGGCCTGCTCGGCCGCCCGCGCGGCGTCCGCCCCGCGCCACGGCATGCCGTAGCGCCGGCCCGCCGGTTCGACCGCGGCACCGATCTCGCTCGTGGTCAACGCTTGTCCCTCGGCAGTCCCAGCGCCCGCTCGGCGACGATCGTCTTCAGCACCTCGTTCGCGCCGCCCGCGATCGTGTAGGCGCGGGCGTAGAGGAAGGCGTCCTGCCACCAGCCGTCCGCCCAGGGGGCGTCCTCGTCCACGCCGATGCCGCCGATGCCCTGCAGGGCGACGCCGGTCTCGGCCGCCTCCAGGTTGACCTCGCTGTAGAACACCTTGGCCAGCGGCGCGTCCGCGGGGTCCTCGGTGCGGTTGACCATGCGCGACTGCACCGCCTTGCTCATCTTGTCGGCCACGTGGACGCGGGTCGCGAGCCGGCCGAGCCGCTGGCGGGTAGCGCCGTCCGCCAGGGCGGGCCCGCCGCCGACGGTGGCCTGCCCAGCGAGCGCGAACAGGTCGTCGAGCTGGCCGAACAGCTCGACCCCCCGGGCGCCCACACCGCTGCGTTCATGGCCGAGACTCAGGTTGGCGACCCGCCAGCCGTCGTCGACCCGGCCGATCACCCGCTCGACCGGGATCCGCACGCCGTCGAGGAACACCTCGTTGAAGTCGTTGGTGCCGGTGATCTCGCGCAGCGGGCGGATGTCGACGCCCGGGCTGCGCATGTCCATCGCGAACGCCGTGATGCCGGCCTGCCTGGGGCCGTCCGTGCTCGTGCGCGCCAGCAGGTAGCCCAGGTCGGCGTGGTGGCCGTTCGTCGTCCACACCTTCTGCCCGTCGACGACGTAGTGGTCGCCGTCCAGGCGCGCCCGGGTGGACAGGGCGGCCAGGTCACTGCCCGCGCCCGGCTCGCTGAACAGCTGGCACCACAGGTCCTCGGCGGTCCGGATCCGCGGCAGGAAGCGCCGCTTCTGCTCCTCGCTGCCGAACCCGATCAGCGCTCCGGCCGCGAGCGCCGCGGCGCCGACCTCGCCCCAGGTGCGGGCCCGCGCGAGCTCCTCCGCGACGATGAACCCGTGCTCCGGGCGGGCGCCCGGCCGGCCGCCGTACTCGACGGGCCAGGCCTGGCCGAGGTAGCCGGCGGCGTAAAGCTTTCCGATCCAGGCCCGCAGGCCGGGCATCTCCTCCGGCTCGGGTGCGCGGACCCCCGTGCGCCCGCGCGGTCCCGGGCCGTGTTCGGCGATGAACGCGCGAACCTCGGCCCGGAACTCCACCAGGTCCGGACTGGTCTCCAAACGCATGGAGTCTCCTCAAACGTCGGTCAGCGCGGCGGCATCGCCGGGTCGTGCGGAAGTCCGAGCACCTGCTCGGCGAGCGTGTTGAGCTGGATCTCGCGGGTGCCGGCACCGATCGTCGACGCCCTGGTCCGCAGGAATCCGTGCAGCCAGCGCCCACCCTGCACCGACCCGGCCTCGGTCTTGAGCAACAGGCCGGCGGGCCCGAGCAGGTCGACCGCGAGCTCGTGGATCTCCTGCTCGAACTCCGTGATCAGCAGCCGGGACACCGACGACGTCGGGCCCGGCTCGCCCTTGGCCAGGATGTCGGAGATGACCCGCTGGGCGTTGTAACGCATGACCCGCACCCGGATCTCCAGGTCCGCGAACCGGTCCCGGACGACCGCGTCCCCCAGCAGGCCCCGCTCCCGCGCGAGCTGCTCGAGCTCGGTGAGCACCCGCCGGTAGAGCGCGGCCTGGTTCATCGCCCCGGCGGCCCGTTCATGCCCGAGGCTCGTCCGGGCGAGCGCCCAGCCCTCGTTCTCGGCGCCGATCCGGTCGGCGACCGGCACCCGGACGTCGTCGAAGAACACCTCGGCGAACAGGTACCCGCCGGTCAGGTCGCGCAGCGGCCGCACCTCCACGCCGGGCCCGTGCGCGTCCACGATCAGATAGCTGATGCCGCGCTGGCGGCTCTGCTGCGTGCCGGTCCGGACCAGCGTGAAGATGATGTCGGCGCTCGTCGCGTGCGACGTCCAGACCTTCTGGCCGTTGACGACGTACTCGTCGCCCTGCCGGCGGGCGGTGGTGCGCAGGCTCGGGAGGTCCGAGCCGGCGCCGGGTTCGGAGTACCCCTGCACCCAGATCCGGTCACCGCGCAGCATCGGCGCGAGCCAGCGTTCCTTCTGCTCCCGCGTGCCGTACCGGATGATCGTCGGGGCGGCGATGCCGAGGCCGGTGCCGAGCGGGCCGGGCACCCGCGCGCGGGCCAGCTCCTCCTGGTAGATCACCTGCCGCCCGAACGGCAGATCCATCCCGCCGAACTCACGCGGCCAGCCGGGGCCGGCGTAGCCGTGGTCGAACAGGGTCGCGAGCCAGGCCTTCGTCCAGGCGATCCGCTCGTCCGGCTTCTTCGGCGGGCGCCCCGGATGCCGGGTCACCAGGAAGTCCCGCAGTCGGGTGCGGAACTCCTCGTCGCTGTCCGGTCCGGTGACGGTCTCGGTGCTGGTCTCGGTGGTGGTGTCGGTGGTCGTCTCGCCGGTCGTTTCGCTGGTGGTCTCGGCGGCGGATCGGTCGGAGCCTCCTGGCGTCATGGTCATCGTCAGATCCCGACCAGGTCCGCGAGCCGGCTGCGCTGGGCGCGCGGTGCCCCGAAGAACAGTTCGGAGGACTTCGCCCGCCGCAGGAAGAGGTGCGCGTCGTGCTCCCAGGTGAACCCGATGCCGCCGTGGATCTGGATGCACTCCTTGGCGGCGAGGGTGAACGCCCGCGACGCGTACGCCGACGCGACCGCCGCGGCGACCGTCTCCTCCGGGTCGTCGGCGGCCAGTGCGGCGTTGGCGTGGTAGACCGCCGAGCGGGCGCTCTCGACCTCGACGAGCAGGGCGGCGCACTTGTGCTTGATCGCCTGGAACGAGCCGATCGGCCGGCCGAACTGCTCCCGTACCTTCGCGTAGTCGACGGCGAGCTCGAGGCAGCGCGCCGCGCCGCCGATCTGTTCCGACGCCAGGGCCGCGAGTGCCCGGTCGTGGACCTCGCCCAGCCACGCCGTCGTGTCCCGGCCCGCGCCGACCCGGACCGCGGGCGCCTCCCGCAGGAGGACCGAGGCGAGGTCCCGGGTGGGGTCGAGGCTGTCGAGCCGGGCGCGCACGACCCCGGGGCCCGCCCCCTCGACCGCGAACACCCCTGTCCCGTCCGCGGCCCGCGCCACGACCAGGAGCAGGTCGGCGCTGTGGCCGTCGAGGACGTAGTACTTCGGGCCGGAGACCAGCCACTGCCCGCCGCGCGGCTCGGCGCTCGCCGCCGGGTCGGCCAGCTCCCACGAACCCGACTCGTCGGCGACCGCCAGCGTCGCGGTCAGCGAGCCGGCCGCGATCCCGGGCAGCCACCGCTGCTGCGCCTCCTGGTCCTCGGACGTCGCCAGGGTCTGACCCGCCAGCACGGCGGTGCTCAGGTAGGGGGCCACGAGCAGCGCCCGGCCCATCTCCTCCAGCACGATGCCGACCTCGATCTCGCCGAAGCCGGAGCCGCCGTACTGCTCGGGCAGGCCGAGGCCCACCAGGCCGAGCTCCTCGGACAGCCGGGTCCAGACGTCTTCGTCGCGGTTGGCGGTCGAGTCCATCAGGCGCCGGACCGCGGCTGCCGGCGACCGCTCCGCCAGGAAATCGCGCACGGCCCGCCGCAACTGCTCGTGCTCGGCGGTGAAGCTGAGCCTCATGAGCCGCCCTCCCCTCTACCCTCTGGCGCAATATAACTATTTCAGTTTAATTGTTCAACTGTAAGCTTCGATCGCGGGGCTCGACGGACAACGGAAGAGGGCGGTACGGCGATGGAGATCAAGGGCGCAGTGGCTTTCGTGGCCGGCGGCGGAGGCGGTTTCGGGGCCGCCACGTCACGGCGGCTGCACGCGGCGGGCGCGAAGGTCCTCGTCGCCGACCTCGACGAGGACAGGGGCCGGGCGGTCGTCGAGGAGCTCGGTGAGGGCGCCGCCTTCGCGCGCACCGACGTGACCGACGAGGCCTCCGTGCAGGCGGCCCTCGACCAGACCACCGGGCTCGGCCCGCTGCGCATCGCCGTGGTCGCCCACGGCGGGCCGGGCGGCCAGCGCACCCTCGACCGGTCGAACGCCCCGGCGCCACAGGGGTCGTTCACCCGCGTGCTCGACATCTTCCTGGCGGCCACCTACAACATCGACCGGCTGGCGGCGGCGGCGATCGCCCGCTCGGAGCCGCTCGAGCACGGCGAGCGGGGCGTCATCATCAACACCGCCT
>NZ_SJXI01000114.1:0-3850 GCF_004337455.1 Parafrankia sp. BMG5.11
TACGGGTGCATGGAATGCGACCCCGGCCTGACACAACAGAGCCGGACAGGTTATTCCGACCGCCGTGGAGCTGACCTGCGTCGATATCAAAGAGAACCAAGGAGAAGTGATGGGCTTCTACGACGACCAGATCCTGCCCCGGTTCATCGACCTTGCCCTCGGGAGGCCGATGGAGCCCACCCGGGCCCGCGTCACCACCGGCCTGTCCGGCGAGGTCCTGGAGATCGGGTTCGGTTCCGGGCGTAACCTGCCCCACCTTCCACCTGAAGTCACCCGGCTCCTGGCTGTGGAACCCGCAGCCGTCGGCCGCAGGCTGGCGGCCCGCCGCATCGCCGCCGCCCCCATCCCGGTCGAGTTCGTCGGCGACGACAGCCAGCGGCTACCCGTCCCGGACGCATCGGTGGACCACGTGCTGGTCACGTGGACCCTGTGCACCGTCCCGGACGTCGACCGGGCGCTGCGTGAGGCGCGCCGGGTGTTGCGACCCGGCGGCACGGTGCACTTCGTCGAGCATGGCCGTTCACCCAACCACCGTGTCGCCCAGCGGCAAGAGCGCCTCACGCCCCTATGGGGAAAGGTGTTCGGCGGCTGCCACCTCAACCGGCCTGTCGATAATTTGATCGAAAACGCCGGGTTCACGCTCGACACCGTCCAGACGTACCGGATGGGCGGGCCGGAGCTCTTCAGCTTCGCCTACGAGGGCATCGCGTCGAAGTAAGACTGACCTATAGGGCGACGGAAATCAGTCTGGGGCTGTCCTGGAATGAATGTGACGGCGCGGCTGCTGGCATGGGAGGACAGCAGGACGTTCGAGGGCTTGAGCGTAGTAGCCGATGCCGGCCTGGTGGATAACGGTGAGGCCCCTGCCGCGCCGGTCGCTGGCGTGTCCAGGTAGGCTCCCGGCGCGGGGCCGTAGCCGCCGATCGCGTTGCCTCGACGGCCTGTCGTGCGAACTCGCGTCGCTGCCGCGCTGGAGAAGGCGGTCGGTGACCGGCGGTTCACCACGGATGTGGCGCGGAGCTGTTCGCGCTGGTCGCCAACCGTGCGAAGCTGCCCGCGGCCAAATGGGTCTGCGAAGACGTGGGCATCCCCGATGGTGATGGTGACTCACCGGTCGGGGTTCCGCCGCTACGGCAAGTCCATGGACCACCGCGACGACCTGCCCCAGGGTGTGATCGGCTTGGTCGTCCCCCGGGACAACTTGCGCGTGAAGGAAGTCCGCGTCGACGGGGCAGACGGCACCGGGGTGCCGTGTTCTGGGGAGCCAGGGTATATGTAAGGCGGCCCTGACCGGTCGAGCCTTAGACGGCGTGAGCAGGTTCGGTGAACACGGCCGATAAGCAGCGTCTGTGAGCCAACGCCGCGCGCAGGATTCTCAAGGGTGGCGACTTGCATTTCCCTGACAAGCGTGCGCACTGTCGGCCGATGCTTCACCGTGCTCATACCCGGTCCGAAAAAGCAAGCGGCACCCCGAACTTAGCCGATATCCGTTGCCCACGGGTCTGGCCGGCTCGTCAAGCGCGACAACCATCACACGGAAGATGTAGAGCGCCTAACCCGGGTGATTCATTTTCGCTGCTAGGGTTCACTCTCGACCCGCACCCGACCGGACGGCTTCTCGAACCCGGACCTCGGATCGCACGGCACCTTCTTCATCTCGCCGGAAGCCGCCGATCTGAAACAAGAAGTCTACCCCTGCACCTGTTTTATGGCCGGGGCAATTTTGCCAGCGCACCTTCTGGAGTACCTGTATGTCTGCTGACAGCGCGACCGCCGCCCCCGTGCGACCGGGCACCCCCGCGGCCCCGCCCACGAGCCATCACCTCGGCCTGGCTCTGTTCGTGATCGCCGCAGCACAGCTGGTGGTGGTCCTCGACGCCACGATCACCAACATCGCTCTACCCAGCATCCAGACCGATCTCGACGTGTCCGACGCGAACCTGGCCTGGATCGTCAACTCCTACGCGCTGGCCTTCGGTGGGCTGCTACTGCTCGGCGGACGCACCGGCGATCTCTTCGGCCGGCGACGAATGTTCCAGACCGGCATCGGGATCTTTACGCTGGCCTCACTGCTGGGAGGACTGGCCCCTAACGAGGCCCTGTTGATCAGCGCCCGCGTCCTGCAAGGCATCGGCGCCGCGCTCGCTGCCCCCAACGCGCTGGCCCTGATCACTACGACATTTCCACCCGGCAAGCCCCGTAATACGGCTATGGGTATGTACGCCGCGATGGGAGGTGTCGGCGCCACAGTCGGTCTGCTGTTGGGCGGCACACTCACCGACGTCCTGAGCTGGCGATGGGTCTTCTTCATCAACGTCCCTATCGGCCTGGTCGTCCTCGCCGGAACCCGAAGCCTCGTCGAGGCCGAACGCGACCCGGGCCGCGTCGATGTCCCCGGCGCTGTCACGGGAACGGGCGGCCTGATCGCACTGGTCTACGGCATCACCCACGGCGGCGCGCACGGCTGGAGCGACAGCGCCACCCTGACCGCCTTCGCCGTGGCGGCCGTGCTACTGGTGACGTTCCTTCTCATCCAGGCCCGGACCGCCCACCCGATGATGCCGCTACGGCTGTTCCAGGACCGCAACCGGTCTGGTTCCTACGCCACGATGCTGCTCATCGGTGCCGGCATGTTCGCGACCTTCTACTTCCTGACGCTGTACATGCAGCTCATCCTCGGCTACAGCCCCGTCCGGACCGGCTTCGCCTACCTGCCCTTCAGCTTCGGCATCGCCATCGCCGCCGGTGTCAGCTCCAAACTGGTCACCCACGTCGCCCCCCGCGTGATCGCCGGACCGGGCCTGCTCGCGGCGGCCGCGGGCATGCTCTGGTTCGCCGCCCTCGATCCGGACTCCCCGTACGCCGGACACCTGATGCCGGCGATGTTCCTCACCGGGCTCGGCCTCGGCCTGAGCTTCGTCCCCATGACACTCGGCGCAGTCAGCGACGTTGCACACGAGGACTCCGGGATCGCCTCAGCACTCCTGAACACCGCCCAGCAGATCGGCGGAGCCCTCGGCCTCGCGGTCCTGTCGACCATCGCCACCTCCACGGCTGACAACAAGCTTTCTGAAGCCGCCGGAGCCCTCTACCAAGGCCTGGCCACGAACGACATCAACCTGATCGCGAGAGCACAGGACGCACTGACCCACGGCTACGCCATGGCCTTCGCTGCCGCCGCCGCGATGTTCCTCGCCGGTCTGATCGTCACCGCCACCGCCATCAACGCGGCCAGGCAACACCACACCGAGGATGCGCCTCCCGCACACATCGGCTGACCTGGCTGGCGGAGTGAAGTCCCACACGCTGGCCCCGCCAATCGCCACCGATGATCTCGTAACAGGCGAGTGGCACCCGGTGACGAGAACGCATGCCGAACGCGCTTCCCGACGGCGTGACGGCCGCGCTGCCCCGCCGATCTGTCTGTCGTCACCGCGCCCCATCAGAGCAGAGCGGCGATCGCGCCCGGTACTGTTGCGTCCCAGGAAAACGCGGCATGCCGGGTCGGGGCATTCCCTGCGGACGGTGCCGACCCGGCGTTCCACGATCGCGTTCGCCTGCGGTGACTGTGGTGGTGCGCGCACCACGTCGCCACTGATTTCAATCCCCCGCCCCTTATAGTGCGCCCAGCCCGTCGAAACTAGTCTCGATTTTCCTGTCCGTGGACTCACGCGCCATCCGATCAGAGTTATCCAGCCTCTTCCTCTGTAAATACCAAGCCATAAATTTACCTCTTGCCAAACATTTCAGATAAACTGATATAACCTCGTTAGGGTGATGTCGCCGACATGTTAGCTCGATAGTCTGGTGCCGCAGTAGTCGGGGTTTAGAGCTTGTCTCACGTGGCCAG
>NZ_SJXI01000115.1:0-30240 GCF_004337455.1 Parafrankia sp. BMG5.11
CGCGCGCTCGCCGCACCGCTGCATCAGATCGCATCCAACGCCGGTCTCGAGGGCGGCGTGGTGGTCGAGAAGGTCCGCGGTCTCCCGACCGGGCACGGCCTGAACGCCGCCACCGGCGAGTACGTCGACATGATCGCCGCCGGGATCATCGACCCGGTGAAGGTCACCCGCTCGGCGCTGCAGAACGCCGCGTCCATCACCGGCCTCTTCCTCACCATCGAGGTCGTGGTGGCGAACAGCCTGGCGGACGCGGCGGCGTCCGCGTCCGCGGATGCCGCCGCCTTCGGCGACATGGGTATGTAACCGCGGCACCGGCTCGTCGGCGGACCGGCCTGCACGGTCGGCCCGCCGACGCCACTGTCCACCACTCGTCCCACCACTCGTCGACGCTGTGCGCACCGCGGCAGCCGCGTTCGAGAGCTCCCGCTTGGGAACTTGGGAATACGCCGCGGGCAGATGGCCTCACCGAAGAGGTTGTCCGCCCATCGCGGACGAAAATGGGCAGGGGGGAACATCAACTCCCCGCCGCTTTCAACTTATAGCACGCGGGGGGGCTTGCGTCAAGACCCAGGCTGTGCCGCAGAATAGCCAGCCGAGGCCAGATGCCGAGCAGAATCCAGCCGCGCCCGTGAGCGCCAGAATTTGGATCTGAGGTCGCGAGCCTCAGGTCGGAGCCGAGACGTGAACCCCCTGACCACCAGCGCGTTCGACCTTCCCGACCGCCTCGCCGCCAAGGCCGACCCGACGCTGGTCGCCGGCGACGAGCAGCACTTCACGGCCATCGCGGAGAGCCTCGAACAGTCGATCGCCGAGCTGTCCGACCGCCTCGACACCGCGCGCAGGGCGCCCGGCGGCATCGGCCAGGAGGCGATGGACCGGGACCTGGAGATCCACCGGCTGACCGCCCGCCTGCGCGCCCTGCGCCGCTTCGGTCTGGACCTGTGCCTCGGGTACATCATCCGGGTGGACAACCCCGAGCCCGTATACGTCGGACGGCTCGGGCTCACCGACAGCGCGGGCCGTCGCCTGCTGCTCGACTGGCGCTCGCCCGCCGCCGAGCCGTTCTTCGGAGCGACCCACGCCAACCCGATGGGCCTGGCGAGCCGCCGCAGGTACCGCTGGACCCGCGGCCGGATCAGCGACTACTGGGACGAGGTGTTCACCCCGGACGGGTTCGAGGGGCACGCCGCGCTCGACGACCAGTCCGCGTTCATCGCCAGCCTGGGCGGCAACCGCTCCGCCCGGATGCGGGACGTGCTCGGCACCATCCAGGCCGACCAGGACGCCATCATCCGCGCGGGATCCGACGGCGCCCTCGTCGTCGACGGCGGTCCGGGCACGGGAAAAACCGTCGTCGCGCTGCACCGCTCCGCCTACCTGCTCTACGCCGACCCTCGCCTCGGTCACCGCCGCGGCGGGGTGCTGTTCGTCGGTCCGCACCAGCCCTACCTGGCCTACGTGGCCGACGTCCTCCCCAGCCTCGGCGAGGAGGGAGTGCAGACCTGCAACCTGCGGGACCTCGTCGCCGAGGGAGCCACCGCGACGATCGAGACCGACCCGGACGTGGCCCGCCTGAAATCGTCCGCGAACCTGGTGAAGGCGATCGAGACGGCCGTCAGGTTCTACGAGGAACCGCCCACCAGGGGAATGACGCTCACGACCCACTGGGCGGACGTCTGGCTGAGCGCCGACGACTGGGCCGAGGCGTTCGAGGCACCGGACCCCGGCACCCCGCACAACGAGGCACGTGACCAGATCTGGCAGGAGCTGGTCACGATCCTGATGGACAAGCACGACGACGACATCTCGGCGCACCTGCTCCGGAGGTCGCTGCTGCAGAACAGGGCGCTGCTCACGACCTTCAACCGCACGTGGCCGCTGATCGAAGCGGCCGACCTCGTCGGAGACCTGTGGTCGGTACCCGCCTACCTGCGCAAATGCGCTCCCTGGCTCAGCCCCGACGAGGTCCGGCTCCTGCAGCGCGCGGACACCCAGGCCTGGACGGTGTCCGACCTGCCGATCCTGGACGCGGCCCGGCAGCGGCTCGGCGACCCGGAGGCGTCCCGGCGCAGGCGTCGGCAGGACGCCGCCGTCGCCGCCGAACGCGAACACATGACCAAGGTCGTCGACAACCTGCTCGAGGCCGACGACGACGGTGAGGGCCTCGTGACGATGCTGCGCGGGCAGGACCTGCGCGACGTCCTGGTCGACGAGTCCGCGCTGCCCACCACCGACCCGGACCTGCTCGCCGGCCCGTTCGCGCACGTCGTCGTGGACGAGGCCCAGGAGCTGACCGACGCGGAGTGGCAGATGCTGCTGCTGCGCTGTCCGTCCCGCAGCTTCACCGTCGTCGGGGACCGCGCCCAGGCCCGCCACGGCTTCACCGAGTCGTGGCGGGAACGGCTCGCGCGGGTCGGGTTCGACCGGATCAGGCAGGCGTCCCTCAGCATCAACTACCGGACGCCGGAAGAGGTCATGGCCGAAGCCGAGCCGGTCATCCGCACCGTGCTCCCGGACGCCAACGTGCCGACCTCCATCCGCGGCAGCGGCATCCCCGTCCGGCACGGATCCACCTCGGAGCTGGATTCGGTCCTCGACTCGTGGCTCGCCGCGCACGCCGACGGGATCGCCTGCGTCATCGGCGATCCCACGTTCCGGCCGACGTCGCGCGTCCGGTCGCTGACCCCGGAGCTGTCGAAGGGGCTCGAGTTCGACCTGGTCATCCTCGTCGACCCGGAGGCCTTCGGCACCGGCATCGAAGGAGCCGTCGACCGCTACGTCGCGATGACCCGCGCGACCCGGCAACTCGTCATCCTCACGAGCCCCTGACGTCGGCGGGCCTGATCGGTGTGGGATCAGCGAGCCCGGCCGAAGGTTCGGGTGGTGGCGAGGACGGCGAGGCGGTTGTCGGCGCCGGTGTCACGCACCTCGACCCGGCCGAGGCCGTCGCGGACCAGCGCGGTGGCGACGACCGGGCCGACCCGGGCCGGGCGCAGGTAGCGGATCCCCAGGGAGGCGAGCGTCTCGCCCGGGGTGAGGGAGAGCGCCGCCTCCTCGGCGGTCAGGGCGAGCAGCCCACCGTTGATGGTGTTCGACGCGTTGATCGCGTCCTCGGCGCGGGGCAGCGTGGCCACGCCCGGCGCGAGGATCTCGCAGCGGGCCCGCTCGGCCAGCGGCCTGCTCAGCCGTCGGCCCGGGCTCCGGCGCGGCCGGGTCTTCAGGTCCGCCAGATCAGGTGCCATGACCAGGGCGGGGTTCGGGGCGGCCATGAACGAGGTGACGGCGAATCCGATCCGGTCACCGCCACTGCCGGTGAACTCGACCTCCACGACGCCGACCGACCGGCCGGCCTTGACCAGCCGGGCGGCCACATCGATCGTCTCGGACTCGCGCGGCGGGGCGAAGACCTGGACGTCCAGGTCGAGCGTGACGGGGACGCGGGGGGCGAACCGGTCCATGACCGTGTAGCCGGCCACGGTGTCGGCCCAGATCGCCAGGATCGACGTGCGCACGCTCCGCGTCCCGGGGGCGAACAGCTCCGGGACGACCGGTGCCGACCCGTGCCACTCGTCGCCGACCAGGTCGAGGCCGAAGCCGAGCTCGAGCAGGATGTGGTCGTCGGTGTGCGTGACGTACTGGACTTCATCGGTGGTGGTCATCGCTGCCGCCCCCCGGGCATGACGTGGCTTGCCTCGCCGGGACGACGCGGGTCCGCACCTCGGCTGGAGCCGCTTCGGCTGAGCACTGGTCTCCGATCCGCTCCTCGGCGCACAGCGCGAGCAGGCGTCCGGCCGGCCGCCGAGGAACTCCCTGATCCAACAATATTGACGTCGAAATCAAGGCACGTGGCCGGCGGTGTGGCGCACAACCCACGTCGTACGCCGCGCTCGCTGTCCCGCCGGGGTCCCGGGGCCCCAGCGATGGCGGCCGCCGTCGTCACCGGGCGAGAAGGTCACGGATCACCCGGGCGATCTCGTCGGGGGCCTCCTCCGCCATGAAGTGGCCGGCGCGGGTGAGGCGGTGGTCGAGGTCGGGTGCCCAGGCCCGCCAGAGCGCCTCGGCGTCGAAGCCGAGCTGGGCGCCCCAGTCCTGCTGCACCACGGAGACGGGCATCGCGAACTGCGAGCCGGCGTCGAGGTCGGCCTGGTCGTGCGTCAGGTCGACGCCGGCGGACGCGCGGTAGTCGGCGACGATCGACGGCACCGCCGCGGCGCTCGCTCGCAGGTATTCGGCGCGGACGTCCGCCGGGATCGCCGCCGGATCGTTCGCCCAGGCGTCGAGGAAGAAGCCGAAGAACGCGTCCGCGCTGTTGATGATCAACGTCTCGGGCAGGCCATCTGGCTGCGCCATGAGATAGAGGTGGAAGCCGACCGCGCCGGACACCCCGTGCAACACGTTCCACATGTCGAGGGTCGGTACGACGTCCAGGATGCCGAGGTGCGTGATCGTCTCGGGATGATCGAGCCCGGCTCGGAACGCGACGAGGGCTCCGCGGTCGTGGCCGACCAGCGCCAGGCGTTCGTGGCCGAGCGCCGCGGCAAGCGCCACGACGTCCGCCGCCATGGTCCGCTTCGCGTACACGTCGGGGCCCGTGGCGGGCGGCTTGTCACTTGCTCCGTATCCGCGAAGGTCAGGGCAGATGACCGTGTGCCGGGCGGCGAGGCGCTCGGCGACCTGGCGCCACATGAGGTGGGTCTGGGGGAAACCGTGCAGCAGCACGACCGGGCTGCCCGTGCCGCCGATCGCCGTCGAGAGCATGGCACCGTCCGCACCGGGCAGGCGGGTGTAGTCGAAGCCGGGGATGGTGAGGGGCATGACGCGCGTCCTTCCAAAGCGGGTGCCGTACCGGGCGAGCCCAGGCTGCACGGCGCCGGTCAGCGGCGAATCAGCGCGCGACGCCGTGGGGGCGGCGGGCCGTGAGGATGGGGACATGCGGATCGAGGTGCTGGGCGCGGTGAGGGCACGACGCGAGGACGGGACCGAGATCGACCTTCGCGGCCCCCGGCACCGTGAGGTCCTTGCCCGCCTCGTCGCCGCCGACGGACGGATGGTCGCCACCGACACCCTCGTCGCCGACCTGTGGCCCGACCCGCCGGCCGGCGCCGTCGGCGCCCTCCGCACGTTCGTCGCCGCCCTGCGCCGCGCCCTCGAGCCCGAACGCCCGCCCCGGACGCCACCTCGCGTACTGGTGACAGAGGGGCCCGGTTACACGCTGCGCCTGCCACGGGCGGACGTCGACGCCCACCGCTTCGAGGACGCGCTCGCCGCCGCCCGCCGCTCGTCCGACGCGCTCGCGCCGCTCGGCGTGGCGCTCGCCGCGTGGCGCGGACCGGCCTACGCCGACCTGCCCGACGCCGGGTGGGTGCGCGGCGAGCGCCGCCGGCTCGAGGAGCTGCGGCTGCAGGGCGTGGAGCTGCGGGCGGGCATCCTGCTCGATCGCGGCCACGGGGCCGATCTCGTCGCCGAGCTCGACGCGCACGTCACCGAACATCCGTGGCGCGAGCCGGCGTGGGGACTGCTCGCCCGCGCCCTCTACCGCGCCGGGCGCCAGGCCGACGCGCTCGCCACACTCCGGCGCGCCCGCGCGATGCTCGTCGACCAGCTCGGGCTCGACCCGAGCCGCGCACTGCGCCGGCTTGAAGCGGACATGCTCACCCAGTCGCCCACCCTCGAACCGCGGGGCTCCGAACAGCCGGCCACCACCACCCGCCTCGGTCCGCGCACGACCGTGAACATCGCCCGCGCCCTGGCCCTCGCGGGCGGCGACGCGCTCGTGTCCTCCCGGCGCGACCGGCTCGCCGCCGCGCTCGCCGCGGAACGAACGGGCAACATGACGCTGACCGCCCGCGTCATCGGTGCCTATGACGTGCCCGCGATCTGGAACCGTGCCGATGACCCGGTACAGGCCCGCGCCGTCGTCGCCGCGGCCGAACGCACGCTCGCCACGCTCGGCCCCGCCGCGCCCGCCGACCTGCGGGCCCGGCTCCTCGCCACGATCACCGTCGAGAGCCGCGCCGAGGACGCCGCCGGGCCGGCACGGGAGGCTGAGGCGTTGGCACGGTCTCTCGGTGATCCCGCCCTGCTCGCCTTCGCGCTCAACGGCGTCTTTCTGCAGTCCTTCTCCCGGCCGGGACTCGCGCAGCGGCGCGACGACATCGGAGCGGAACTCGTCGCGGTGTCCACCCGGCACGGGCTGCCCACCTTCGCGATTCTCGGCCATCTCGTACGCCTGCAGTCGGCGTCGGCCCGCGGTGATCTCGACGCTGGCTCCCAGCACGCGGCCGCGGCCGAGCGGCTCGCCGCCGAGCACGAGTCGCCGCTCGTGCCGGTGCTCACCGGGTGGTTCCGGGCGCTCGTCATCGCGGCCCGCAGCGCCGCGCCCGGCGGGCCGTCCGCCGCCGCGGCCGCGGCCGCCTACCGCGCCGCCGACACCGCGCTCGAACAGGCCGGAATGCCGGGCCTGCACCGCGGCCTGCTACCGCTCGCCCTGCTCGGGCTCCGTCTGCTGCACGACCGCCCCGCCCCGATCGACCCGCGGCTGGACTGGGGCCCGTACACGCCGTGGGCGGCACCGCTCGTGCTCCTCGCGCAGGACCGTCGGGAACAGGCGCGAGCCGCCCTCGCCGCGACGCCCGAACCGCCGCACGACCACCTCCAGGAGGCGCTCTGGTGCCTCACCGCCCACGCCGCCGCCCAGCTCGGCGAGCATGCGATCGCCGGGCGGGCCGCGGCGGCCCTGCGGCCCGCCCGCACCGAACACGCCGGCGCCGCCAGCGGCATGCTCACGCTCGGCCCGGTGGCGCGCTACCGCGGCTAGGCGCCGGCGGTCGCGGCGGGGACAGTGGTGTTACTCAGACCGGCAGGCCGGACCTTCCATGCCCCACCGGGCCGATATGGGCACACTTACTTCTACTTCAGAGCAGATTATGGAGCTAATATGTCCATTCTTAATCCTCGATAGCTGGGAACGCTGGGGGTCGCGATCAGTCTGGGTACGTCCTCGGGTCGGGCAAGGCCGAAAAATGAGGGGTTCACCGGTCTGGCTCGACCAGCGCTCCGAGCTGAGGTGATCCGTTGGAGCGCCGGCGAGCTCGTCCTGCCGACAGTGCCCGCGCCGGGCGCCGACAGCCGGGACGCCGCCATCTGTCCGGCATGTGACCAGGGCTGGAACCGCACGACCCGGCGCTGGCCGCGATGAGTTCAGGGCAAGGACGAGGGATGCTGGCCGCGGAGTCGCCTTATGTGGGAAGCAGCACGCTGAACGAGCCCTCGCTGTTTATCTCGTACGCGCATGCGGACGCCATGTACGTCGAACGGCTCGCGCGGTGCCTGGACGGCTTCGGCCTGCCCGTCTGGTACGACGACGGCCTGGGGTGGGGCACTCGATTCACCCAGGAGATCCGGCTACGGATCAGGAACGCCCTCGCGGTCATCGTCGTGATGTCCCCCGCGGCGGAGAAGTCGGAGTGGGTCGAACGGGAGATCCTGGAAGGGCAGCGGCACGACCGGGAGTTCTTCCCGATCCTGATCGAGGGAAGCCGACTGTTCCTGCTCGCGACTCGGCACTACTTCGACGCCCAGGACGGCTCGTTGCCAGGCGAGCGGGAGATCGCGCAGTTGCAGGCGGTCTGCAGGAGCACGGGCACCGCCGGCGGAGACACCCCGACGCTCCTGCTGCGGCCGCCGCACCAACGGGCGTCGACGGTGCACCTCTCCAGGGAAAGATCGTTGGAGAAGCTCGGCTCGCTCTTCCAGGAGGGAGAGCTGGAGCATGCGGACATCCTGACATCGTCGCTGCTGCTCGAGTCGGTGCAGCGGCTGGAGGCCGGCTGGATGCGGCGCCGGGCTGACGGCGAACGACTGCCCATCGACCTGCTGGCCCGGATCGACTCACTGTGGGAGGACGCCTCCGAGGGAAAGCAGGGGTTTCGCGCCCAGATGGCCCGTCACATGGGCCTGCGCGTCGACACCGAGCGGGATTTCGTCCAGCTGGCACAGGCGCTGGGGTGGACGAGCGGCCGCGGAGACACGAATCCACGCTATGGAGCCTTCGTCGGGGCCGCCGGCCGCGGAAACGGATTCTTCCCGACTCTGCGTAATCCGCAGATGGAGCGATATCAGAGCTGGCATGACCAGTGGGTGCAGACAGTCATGGCTGTGCATTTACGGCTACTGAAAGGCGGGGGATGATCGTGCCCTGGTACGGGTGGCTGCTGCTGGTCATTTTTCTCGGCGGTGGGGGGTATCTTCTCTTCATCGGGCTGATAAAGGTACCGCCGGGCCAGGTGGGAGTCGTTCGGGTACGGTTCGCCCCGAGCCACCCGGACGACGCACGCCGGCGGGTGAAGGTGCATGGCTCGCCAGGGGTGCAGGCCGAGCTGCTGAAGGCCGACTGGCTCTACTTCCGGCCGCCGGTGCTGTACCAGATCAGCTATCGGGAAAGGACCAGGGTCCCGCCGGGAACGATCGGCGTGGTCGTGGCGAGGGACGGGGAGACGGCTCCGGTGCACGAGGCGCTTTCGAGGCACGTCGAATGCGACTCCTTTCAGGACGGGCGCGCCTTCCTCCGCAACGGGGGCCAGAAGGGAAGACAGCCCGCGGTGCTGCCGGTCGGCGAGTACGACATCAACCCGGAGCTCTTCGACGTCGTGACGGTGGAGACGATCGGGTCTGGCCGGTACGGCCTCACCGAGAACGACCTGAGAGAGATCGACGTTCAGGTCGGAACCGCCGGAGTCGTGATCGTCCGCGTCGGACAGATGTACGACGACAGCAACGCCGCGGTCGCGCCGCGGGTACCCGGCCATCGCAGTTTCCAGTACCCCTGGGCTTTCCTCGAGAACGGTGGTTGCCAGGGGGTACAGGAGGAGACGCTCCCCGGCGGCGGGAGCTATCAGATCAATCCGTGGTTCGCCCGCGTGGTCCTCATCCCCACCCGGGTCCTCGTCCTGGAGTGGAGCAGGAAGCGGCAGGAGGAGAGCCGCTTCGACTCGGCGCTCGACCAGATCGTGGTCAACGTCGGAGGATTCCCGATCCGGTTCGACATGCAGCAGACCATCCAGATTCCGGCCAGAGCGGCGCCGCGGCTGGTGAGCCAGTTCGGCGAGCAGGAGAAACATCCGGTCGAGCCGGACGACGACGTGACGAGACCCGCCCCGGTGCGCCGGTTCGTCGAGCGTGTGCTGGGGACGACGGCCGAGGGATATTTTCTGAGTACGGCCAGCGAGTACAAGGTGCTCGACTTCCTGAACAGTCACAACGAGGTTCGGCTGGAGGTCGAGCAGAAAGTCCGCCAGGCGCTTGACGAATGGGATATCGAGGCGGTCCGCACCACCCTCGGCGAGTTCGAACCACCCGCGAACCTTGACGAGATCCGCCGGGCGATCGCCAGCGAGCGGGAGCACGCACGTATCCACCGGCACGAGCTGGAGAACGCGAGAATCAAGGCGGAGATCGTCCGGGTCCAGGCGGAGAGCGAAGCGGTCGCCAAAGGAATCCGGAGCACAGCGGAGGCGGAGCACATCCAGAAGCTGGCGGCGGCGGAGCTCGAGGCGAGGATCCAGCTTCTGGGCCAGGATGTCGTGGCGATGGAGCTCCTCCTGGCACAGCTCTCGAAAATGAACGTGCCGACCTATGTCGGCGGCGACGCGACCGCGCTGCTACAGCACATGCCCCTGGAAGCCGCACGCGAAATGATCAACAATGCGATCGCCCGCGTCCAGCAGAAGGAGGTGGCTGGCGCGCCGCCGCGTCCCGGCCCACCCGACGACGGCACCGCCAGCGAACTGACAGCCGGTACCGGTCCGATCTGAGGCTCCCCGGCTGATGAATCAGGCCGTGCGCCCGCATCATCCGCGGCGCGCTTTTACTCGTCGGGCGGGTAGTCGGTGGAGGCGGCGAGGTCACGCTGACGTTCAGGTTCGCCGCGACGCGCCCCCTCACCTGCGGGTCGCATCCGCCGAGGGCGACCAGGATCGCGAAGGTGAGCAGCTCACGGGTGGGGATGTCGACGCCGCCGCGGGTGTACACGCTGGCCGCCTACGCCGCCCACGTCAGGTGCCGTACCCGCTGCCAGGCAGGACCTGCCAGTGCCTGTATCGGCGGAGCCCGCGAGCCCGGATCGTCCCGAGCCTGGTTCGTCCCGAATCCGGCTCGGAGGGGGCTCCTACAGGTTGGGCCGGCGGATGGCGCCGTCGAGCGCCTGGCCCAGCAGGCGGGCGAGGGTGGCCCGTTCCTCCCGGCTGAGGCCGGCGAGGATCTCGTCCTCGACGCTCTCCTGAGCCTGCTCGGCCCGTTCGAGCGCCTCGCGGCCGGTCTCGGTCATCGTGACGAGATGGCGGCGGCGGTCCGCCGGGTCGCGGCGCCGCTCGGCCAGGCCGGCGGCTTCCAGGTCGTTGAGCAGCAGGACGCAGTAGTTGGCGTCGATGCACAGGCCTTCGGTCAGGGCCTGCTGGGTGGTGCGCGCGTGATCGCGCAGGTAGGCCAGGGCCGCCATGTCCTTGAGGCTGATCCCGAGCAGGTCGGGCGTGCTGGCCCGGTGGACGAGCCGCGACAGGCGGGTCAGCAGCACGATCGGCCCCGTGGTTGAGGTGGCTTCCGGCATCGAACTATAGTAGCGGCATCGACATCATCACTGATCCGTGATGATTAACCTGACGTGATTATCGATGCCCGATGACCAACCACGCTCCGACTCCCCCGGAGAAGATCCCCTCGATGACCGACGCAGTCGATGTCTGACCCCACGCTGGCCGCAGTTACCGGCGGAGCCGACCGGCGCCGGTGGATCGCCCTCGTGGTCGTGTGCCTGGCCATGCTGATGAACGCGCTCGACTCGTCGATCGTCAACGTGGCGTTGCCGTCGATCCAGGGCGACCTGCACTTCAGCCAGTCCAACCTCACCTGGGTCGTCGACGCCTACCTGATCGCCTTCGGCAGTTTCCTGCTGCTCGCCGGGCGCCTCGGCGACCTGGTCGGCCGCAAGCGGGTGTTCCTCACCGGGGTCGCGCTGTTCACCGCCGCCTCGGCGCTGTGCGCCGTCTCCCCCAACCAGGGCACGCTGATCGTGGCCCGCTTCGCCCAGGGGCTCGGCGGCGCCGTCTCCTCGTCGGTGATCATCGCGATCATCGTCACCGAGTTCCCGAACGCGACGGAGCGGGCCCGGGCGATGAGCGCCTACATGCTCGTCGCCGTCGGGGGCGGGTCACTGGGGCTCGTGGCCGGCGGAGTGCTCACCCAGGCCGTGAGCTGGCACTGGATCTTCCTCATCAACGTCCCGATCGGGGTCGCGACCTTCGCCCTCGGGGTCGTCCTGATCGAGGAGAACGTCGGTCTCGGAGTGGGCCGAGGAGTGGACGTCACCGGTTCCCTGCTGGTCACCGCGGCGCTGCTGCTCGGCATCTACGCGATCGTCACGGCGGCCACCCACGGCTGGGCCTCGGCCCAGACACTCGGGTACGGGGCCGTCGGGGTTGTGCTCCTGGCCGCGTTCTTCCTGGTCGAGGCCCGGCGGAGCAATCCGATCATGCCGTTGCGGATCCTGCGGGTGCGCAGCCTGGTCGGCTCCAGTGTGGTGCGCGGATGCCTGTTCATCGCGATGTACGCCGTCTTCTTCTTCGGCGCGCTCTACCTCGAGCAGGTCCGCGGCTACAGTCCGCTGCGCACCGGGCTCGCGTTCCTGCCGATGTCCCTCGTCATCGCGGCCCTGTCGATGGGCATCGTCAGCCGGCTGCTCATCCGCTTCGGAGCGATGAACGTGCTCGTCCCCGGACTGGTCGCGGTGATCGTCGGCCTGTTCCTGCTGACCCGGGTGGACGAGCACACCAGCTACGCCGCCGGCCTGCTCCCGGGGCTGCTGATCCTCGGTCTCGGCATGGGCGTCGCGATGGTCCCGCTGCTGTCGATCGCCATGGCGGACGTCCCCCCGGCCGACGCCGGGCTGGCCTCGGGAATCGTCAACGTCTCGCTCTGGCTCAGCTCCTCGGTCGGCCTCGCCGTCCTCTCCAGCCTCGCCGCCAGCCGCACGAAAACCCTCACCGCCCCTGGGCACTCCGCCGTCGCCGCCCTGGTCAGCGGCTATCACCTGGCCTTCCTGATCGGTACCGGCTGCGCCCTGCTCGGGCTCGTCACGACGCTCGTCGTCCTGCGCGCTCCGGCCCGGGCGGCGTTCGCGGCGACGCGGGCGGCAGCGGCGGCGACAGCCGAATCCGCGAAGCTGCCCACCCCCCGAGAGCGTCCTGAGCCCCGGGTGGAGGCGGTCCCCCACGAGTCCTGAGCCGCACGACCACCCCGGCCGACGTGGCCACCGGCGAGCACGCCGCCAGGGTGCCCGCCTACTCGGCGACAGCGCGCCGACGTCCGCCGGTGGATTCGCGGGCCAGCAGCCGCCGGGTGATGGCTTCCAGGCGGGACGCCGCCGAACCGCTGAACGACGGGCCGTCCACGCTGATGCGGCGTCCTTCGACAAAGGCGCTCAGTGGGTCGGGGGCGGCGCGTCAAGGAGAGGCGGAGATCAACCAGTTTCCCGATCTGCTCGACATCATCCAGGGACGTGCGGCGAATCCGGTCACCGAGGCGCTCGCCGACCGGTTGACCCGGCTGACGCTGGCGGGGAAGCTGCGGGTCGGCGACCCGTCCGCTTCCCGGCCGCCGCACCGAGGCGATAGTGCATCCGTGCCAGAACTAGCCGAAGGCCCGCACCGCGTTGTACATCAGCAGGGCTGCGCGCTCGCAGGGCATCATGACACCGAGCCAGTTCACCTGCGGCTGGCCGGCCGTCACGCAGGTCGCCCGCAGGTCGACGAGGAACTGGTTGTCGATCGCCAGCCGCCGCTGCCCGGTGGGGTCGACCGCGGGGCCGTTCAGGAAGTTGCGGTAGCCGAAGTCGTGACGCAGGCAGGGGTCGGCGAACAGGTCGTCCACCTCGGGCGGAGTCGGCCCGCTGCATCCGTCGGTCGTCCACACCAGGATTCCTGACGGACCGGCCGCCCGCGCGTTCCGCACGACGACGAAGTCGGCCAGCGGGAGGCTGTACACGCTCGGCACGTCGACGGCGGGCACCTCCCCGCCGGGCACCCGGTGGACGTCGGTCTCCGTACCGGTGGCGAACACGGCGCCGCCCTGGAAGTAGCTCACGCTGTCCGCACCGACCGCGGGACGCGGGTCGAGCAGCGGATTCCCGAGCGGCCCGGCCGGGCCACCGAGTTGCGCGTAACGGTCGTAGACCGGGCCGCACACCTTGAAACCGCCCACAACGTGACAGCCGCCGGATCCGGCACCCGCGGTGGACGCCGCCGCCGCGACGGACTGGCAGCCGGCCGCAAGCAACGCGAGCACGGCGCAGGCGAGCACGGCGCAGGCGAGCGCGGTGCAGGCGAGCGCGGTGGCGGCGGCGGGGCGGCGCCCCAGCCAACGTCGCACGGCAGGGGCCCGACGGTCTGACATGATCTGCTCCTTTTCGACCAGTCGACGGTAGGTCGAAAAGGGCCCCTGGGGCACGATGTGCCACTGTGCGGTAACCGACAGGTCGGCTGGCGTACAGCCGCCCGGACGCCGGCGGGCCGGGCCGGCCACCCCGAACCGCATTCAACCGGGCTATGGAACAGCCTTCAGGGAAGTGTTTCGCCGAAGGCTTTCAACCAACCGGGCGGCGGAATGCCGTACGGGCGTAGCCGGGTCTGGCTGCCGTCGTCGACCAGCACCGCCTGGCCGTCACGCAGCCTGGCCGTCGGCCGTCCGATCAGCGCACTCACACGATCGTCGAAAGAGTCACTGTAGCGGCGGGTGAGTACGATGCCGAACTGGTTCAGAATATCCCGGTGGACGCGGCGCAGCCCATTGCGGTCGATCGTCGCGATGACGAACACGCCTACTTCGGAGCCCTGCTCCAGCAGATGGCTGAGCGGCACACCCACTCCGGCCGCGCCATAGCCTTTCGGGGAGGAGTCGAGCTCACGGCAGCGGTGCAGGCCGTTGAGTATGAGCACCCTGCAGTCGGCGATCGAGGTCATGGTGTACGCGTCGTCCGCATGCCTCTTTCGCACAAGGTCCGCGAGGGACTCGATCCGCTCCAGGCAGTGTGTGGCGCTCCATCGGCGCAGGCCGGGGAGGACAGCTCCCAGCTCGGCATGGACAGCGGTGTAGCGGTGGTCCACCGGGGTGAAATCGATCAGGGTGATGGCGTCCGCGTGATCCGCGTGGCCTGCCTGAGCCCCCTGATCGGCGTGATCAGCATGATCCGGAGACGCGGTGCTCCGGCCCACGCCCAGCGTGGCGAGCGCCGCGGCGGTCGATGTCAGTACACCGACGTTCGCGGCGTCGTCACCGATGACCAACATCGTGCGATCGGCACTCGGGGTGAGGTCGACGCACACCGGGGCCGACAGCCCCATCGGCTCGCCGAGCCAGATCCGAATCGTCTTCGCCGGGGTCGACTGAGCACGGGCCAGCTTTTCGAAGATCCCGTCACGGGTGATGTCACCGGGCCGGTCACCGTCGTACACCGCGGGAACACGGACGTGGTGCCGTGCGTGGGCGAGCTTGCGCATGGCCCCGAGCATCGCCGTGCGGGTGCCGGCCTCGATGAAGGCGATCTGGAACTTCGTGTCACGACCGAGCTGGCCCGAGCTGGGATTGTAGATCGCTTCACCCCGAAGGCCCAGCTGACTGGCGCTGGGATTGTTCTCGGCGAGTACCCGGCGGCTGACCTGGTCATCGCAGCGCAGCGCGACCCGCACCTCCATCTGCCGGACGGTGCTACCGCCCATGACGACCGGGCTGCTCGGCGTCTGCGACGAGAGCAGTACGTGGATCCCGTACGCCCGACCCATGCGGACGAGGGTCTCCAGGCTGGCCGCCGCGTCCCGGCCGACCGCGTCGTCGACGTCGAACAGGACGTGGAACTCGTCGACGACGAGCAGGATCCGGGCGAGCCGTGGGTCGCTGGCCCCGTTCGCGGCCCTGGCCCGGGCGCTCCGGTAGTTGGCGAGTTTCTCGACCCCGTATTTTTTGAAGAGCTCCGCACGGAAATCGATCTCCGTCAGTAGTGTGCGCATCGTTTCCAGGCCGAACTCGCGTTCGCTGTGAATGGCCACCTGGCGGGCATGCGGCAACTGCCGGACGGCATAGTCCTGGAACTCGATGCCCTGCTTCAGGTCTACCAGGTAGAGCTCCAGTTCCGCCGGGGAGTAGACGGTCGCCGCGGCCAGCACGATCGTGTGCAGCAGGGTCGTCTTTCCCGAGCCGGTGGTACCGGCGACCATGACGTGATTGCGGGTGCCCTCACCCAGCCGCATGGCCATGACGTCGTCCAGGCTGTACGTCCCGATCGGGATCACGAGCCCGTCGGAGGCATCGCCCTGCCACCAGGTGGCCGGATCGCCCGCGTCGACCGGTCGCTCCATACCGGCGATGCCCCCGAGCTCGGGTCTGGTCGCCGCCGGCACCAGCGACAACACGCGGTCCAGGGAGACGACCACCTTGCCGGCGTCACGCGCCCGATCCGCGACACGGTCGACGATCGTTCCCAGCATCCGGGACGTCTCCCAGGTCGGCTCGCGCGGATGCTCCAGCACGAGCTCCCACCGGTCGGCCGCCGGCGACCCCGCCGCGGCCGGCCCGGGCCTGGCCCGCCCTCCCCCGACCAGCTCCAGGTGGTGGGGATGCTCGGGGTCATCGTCCGTGATCATCAGGACGGTGTAGACACCGCACCGAGGGCCGTTCGCCATGACCTGGTCGAGCCGGGTAAGGCTGTCCGGCGTGGTGAATCCGCGAGGGTAGTCGAAAACCACCACGACGTGGTAAGGCTCAGGGCGCGCGTCAACCAGCTGGTTGTAATCGACAAGCGAGTCCAGCCGGTGCGGGCCCAGCAGGTCCCGTTCGATCCGCCCGATGCGCCCGACCAGCTCGGCGAGCCTGCCCTCGATCTCGTGATAGTCGATGAGCGGGGTCTCCATGAGCCGCACGTCAGTCGAGTTCAGCCCGGAGAGCGACCGCACGGACCGACCCAGCGAGATCGAGTCGACAACCGACAGCCGCAGCTGGCCGGGTGGGATCGAGGCCAGCATCCGGCCGATCAGGCCGAGCGCGACGTCGGAATGTTCGGTGTTCGCGCGACCGGCCTTGACAACGAGGTTGGTCGTGCGGGGAAACGGCAGGAGGGCGGGCACGACGAGTTGCCCGCCGTCATGCCCGGCCCGGATGTACCACCCGATTCGCAGTCCGTCGACGGGTGTGGAGACCGGGGACCACGTACTCCAGTCAGCGTCCGCCGGCAGACTGATCCCGTCGAGGTCGGCGCGGACCGCGGCGACCTCCGCCTGGAACAGCGCCAGACTTTGCCGCCAGGCGCGCTTCGCGGCCGCGACGGCGTTGCCGTGGCTGGCCCGGGCGTTCTGGGCGGCCGTCCGCACCTGCGCGTCGAGGTCCTCGGTCGCCCGTACGATCAGTTCGTCAGCGCGTCGAACGGCAGCTACCGCGACCCTGGTCCAGTGCCGTTTGCTTCGCAGTGGCGAGCGCAGGCGACGAACGGCCAGCGCCAGCGCGTCGACGACCTCCGTGGCGCTGTGCTCGGGAACGGGGCCGTGCTGGCGGCCTTCCTCGGTCTCCCATAATCGCGGTCGGGAAACGAGGATGTCACGCACCTCGGTCACCCGGCTCTCGACCTCTCGCGCGCGCCAGTCGGCCCACTTCGCCACTGCCTGGCTGCGCTTCTTGCCCACTTTGTCGCGCTCTCCGGCAAGCGCCGCGTCGGCCTCGTTCACCGCACGGTCCGCCTCACCGACAATGCGGTCCGCATCGGCACGTAGCCGCTGCAGCCTTTGGATGAGATCTTCGCGGCCCGCCTGCGCCTCACTCATCCTGAGCGCCCACCGACCGCCGCGGCCCGTCATCCTGGACGTCCGCCCACCACTGCGGCCTGTCGTCCTGGGCATCCGCCGACCGCCGCGGCCTGTCGTCCTGGCGGCGGCGGCGCGAGCGAGCCTCGTTCTCCTGTTCGGCGAAGATCCGGTTGATGTCACCCACAGCCTGGTCCATGTCTGTCGACGTCCTCGCGAACTCCGCGAGTTCCGCGGCCATGGGCCGGGCGTAGTGCTCCAGATAGCGGTGGCCGGGCGTGTCGGTCCAGCTCCGCGTCAACTCGGTGAGGGCCCCGCTGAAACGAGCCAGGACGTCACCCGCGATCTGGACGGATTCGGTAAGACGGCTGTACTCCGCGGGCCGGTGCAGCGGTGCGTCAGGATCCATCGGACTACCCGATGCCGGAGAAGGGACTGGCAGACCCGGTCAGCGCGGCGGAGACCAGGCTGGGGAGATCCGAGTTGTACTCGTCGAGCAGATCGACTCTGCAGGTGAGCAGGAAGGTCGCGCTCGTTGCGAGGTCACGGAGCGCGGCCGCCCTCGCTGCCGCGAACTGGGCGCGGCCGACCTCTGCCTGGACCCGGTCACGCAGCGAGAGTGCGGCGCTCACGCGCTGCTCGGCCCGGTGTGCCTCGACCCGGGCCTCCGCGAGCCTTCCCATGGCCTGGTCCAGCCTGCGGGTGGCGAGGGCCAGGCCCGCCTCGGCACGCGCGACGGCCGCCATGGAACCGGAGACATCCGCCGGCCGCGGGTTCATCCCCTCCCGGTCGGTGCCGCCGCGTTCCGTGTGGGCTCGTTCGAGCTCCGCCTGGGCCCGTGCCAGCGCGTGGCGCGCGTGCTCGACCGCTGTCTCCGCGGTCCGCACCGCGTTCTCGGCCGACGCCAGCTCCCGCATGGCCTCGTCGTACTCGATGCGCCGCGACCGCACGTTCTCCTCGGCCCGATCCGTCAGCGCGGTCAGTCGGCTGACCATCTCGGCGACCACGTTGTCGATACCGGCCACCGTGGTCGCCATCACCTCCACATGCCTGTTGAGCACGGCGGGGTCCGCCGATACGAGTGACACCTGCCTCCCGCCCCGTTAAGTCCGTCCGCCCCGTAGCGTCGCGACCGCTCAGGAGGACAAGTTGAGATAGTCGTTGAGCGGCTCGGTCTTCCGGCGCACCTTCTGGGCGATATCGTTCGAGGTGCCGAGGAAGGCGCGGAGCCTGTCAGCCATCTCCGCGACCTCGGACGCGAACTGCTGCCCCTGGGCATCCTGCCAGTCAAGACCATCGAAGTGGGAACGAAGCCTGCCGATCTCGCCGAGCATGCCCGTGCTGAAGTCGTTGAGATGCGTGGCGAACTTGGCCATGGCATCCGGGTCGGCGTGCACCTGTCGGGTCATCGATCCTCCGTTCCTCGGGCCGCGGCGCCGAATGTCGCCTTTTTACGGGATCTGAAAGCCAGACAAAATCATTGTCGCAGCCCGGACTCCGCGGCGCAGCCCTTTTCTGCAAGCCTGGTCGGCCGGCCAGCGCCCAGTGCCCGAACCCGCTTGTTCCGAGGTCTGGTCACCGATGCCGTCCCGACGGAGGCAGAATGCTCGGCGGAAAAACCTCGGAGCATCAGCTCAGAAGAGCACGCTGCCGGTGGGTGACTCGCCGAGGCGGTAGCAGGTGTCGCTGTCGCGTAGGTAGCCGAAGGCGAACGCCTGGGCGCGCTGGCGGGGCGTGCCGTGCGCGCCGTCCGAGGTGGCGGTCTCGCGGTCGAACCAGCCACGGTCGCGGGTGTCACCGAGGGTGAAGAACAGCAGGGCGCCGGAAAAGGCGTCGCCGATGTCGAGCCGGTCGGCGTCGGTGGCGAAGCGGGCCTCGTCGCCGGCGAGGCAGTCGGCCTGGTTCTCCTCCGCGCGGGACACGACCCCGGTCCGGCCGGAGTGGGTGGCCGCCCGGTGGGCCAGCTCATGCATGATCACGTACATCGGGTAGGACGGGCCGCCGGCGTCGTGCAGTTCGGTCATGAAGTCGACGCTGTACGCGACGGTGTCGTCGAGTGGGCAGTAGAGGGCGTTGCCGGCGAAGGCGGCCGGGTCGGTTTCGCCCTCTCCGCAGGCGATCGGTGGGATCTCGCCGTCGCGGTAGGGGACGAAGCGCGGCGCGGTCCACTGGTCGCCCAGCTCACCGGCCCAGTAGGTGTTCACCGCACCGGGACACCCCGCCGGTTCGGAGATGATCGCCTCGACGTCCTGAACTGTCTCGACGGGACCGCCGCAGCTCCCGGCGGGCGCGGTCAGCTCCGCGGCCGGGGCGGCGCCGTCCCCGGCGGCCGTCGACTCCAGCCCGGCGCATCCAGCCAGCAGACTGCCGCCGAGTGCAGCGGCGAGCATGCCCGCCAGGACCGTTCGCCTGACTCCCATGCCGCCCACCGTATGAGCCCGTGTGGGCACATGGCCCGGTTCGTCGGCACTCGGACAGATCTGGTCGCGGGCCCCGCCCGCACCGTGGTGTTCGAGTGGCGGCCGCCTCCGGCCCCGCCGCCCACCGACCATCGCCCGCCGGCCTCTACCACCCGGGGTTCTCGCCGACCCACTCCTTAGTAAGTGTTCACTTGTGTCTTTGGGTCAACGCGGCTAGCCTGCTCTCCACGCGGCGGATCAGTCCGGGGAGTGCGACGCGTGACCGCCGTGGGCGCGTCGAAGGCACGGTCCCGTCGTCACCGAGGTCGCTCAGCTCCCGGAGAGGCCGTGAACGTACACGCGGGTATGTGCCGAACCGGCGCAGCCGAAACGACGCGAGGAGACCCGAGTGGTCAAGCTGGCTGACGGAATTCGAGTGGTCGACGCCGACGCACACATGACCGAGCGCCACGACCTGTTCACCGAACGGGCGCCGAAAGGCTACGAGGACCGGGTCCCCCACGTCGAGCGGATCGACGGCGTCGACATGTGGATCGTCGAGGGCAAGGCGTTCGGCAAGGCAGGCTCCGGCGGCACCGTCGACCACCACGGGAAGAAGCACCCGTTCCGGGACTCCCAGGGCGGGTCCTGGGGCATCAACGACGTGCACCCCGCGGCGTGGGATCCGAAGGAGCGCCTGCGCCTGATGGATGAGCTCGGCATCCACACGCAGGTCCTCTACCCCAACGCGATCGGCATCGGCGGCCAGAACCTGCGGAACTCGGTCCAGGACCCGATCGTTCTCCGGCTCTGCGTCGAGCTCTACAACGACGCGATGGCGGAGGTCCAGGCGGAGTCGGGCAACCGGCTGCTCCCCATGCCGATCATGCCCGCGTGGGACATCCAGGCCTGCGTCCAGGAGGCCGAGCGCTGCGCCGCCCTGGGCTACCGCGGGGTCAACATGACCGCCGACCCGCAGGACTCCGGCTCACCCGACCTGGGCGACCCCGCCTGGGACCCGTTCTGGGAGGTCTGCGCCGGGAACCAGCTCCCCGTGCACTTCCACATCGGGGCCAGCCAGACCGCGCTGTCCTACTTCGGCACGACCTACTGGCCGAGCCAGGACGACTACGTGAAGCCGGCGATCGGCGGCGCGTCGCTGTTCCAGAACAACTCCCGGGTACTGCTCAACAGCGCCTACTCCGGGATGTTCGACCGTCACCCCGACCTGAAGATGGTCTCGGTCGAAAGCGGCATCGGCTGGGTGCCGTTCATGCTCGAGGCGATGGACTACGAGCTCGAGGAGAACGCGCCGGAGTACTTCCACAAGCTGCAGAAGCGGCCGTCGGAGTACTTCGCGTCGAACTGGTACGCGACCTTCTGGTTCGAGAAGGGCCGCGGCGACCTCCAGCACCTCGTCGACACCGTCGGCGAGGACAACATCATGTTCGAGACCGACTTCCCGCACCCGACCTGCCTGCA
This sequence comes from Parafrankia sp. BMG5.11, assembly GCF_004337455.1. Classification (NCBI taxonomy): domain Bacteria; kingdom Bacillati; phylum Actinomycetota; class Actinomycetes; order Frankiales; family Frankiaceae; genus Parafrankia; species Parafrankia sp. BMG5.11. Next base: position 20,717 of record NZ_SJXI01000115.1, read on the forward strand.
CCCGGACCCCCTCGGAATGGTCGGTGAGACGATCGCCTCGCTGCGTCCCGAGACGCAGCGGAAGGTCATGGGCGGCAACGCGGTCAAGCTCTACCGCGTCTGACCCGGCTCGCGGCGTGAACCCGGCACGACCGGGCGGGCCCGCTCCAGGCAGTGGCCATGGAACGGGCCCGGGCGGCCGGCCGCCGGACACGACGACAAGGACGGGCCGCAGCACCCGCGATCCCGGGCCCGGACCGTCATGGCGGTTTGGTGCTCAGATCTGGTTGACCCCGCCGTCGACGTGGAGGTTGCTGCCGGTGGTGAAGCTGCTTGCCGGGGAGGCGAGGAACAGCACGGCGTTCGCGACCTCGTCCGGGTGACCCATGCGACCCAACGGCACCTCGCTGGCCAGGGAGCCCTTCAGTTGGTGGGCCTGCTCCTCGTCGGCGGCCAGGCCGGTGATGCCTGGGGTGTCGATGGGGCCGGGAGTGATGGCGTTGACCCGGATGCCCCGGCCCTTGAGCTCGTCGCGCCGGGGAACAGTTTGTAGATCGTCAGCGGCGAGACGCGGGCACGGCGCGCCACCTCGCGCGTCTGGACGGCGTCGTGGCCACCGGACTCGAGCAGCTCCAGCACCACGCTGAGAATCGCGTCGGCTGGCTCAGACCCGGGCACCTGGTTCATCTCCGCCGTGTCCCGCCGCCCTGCGGCTCGGCGGTGAGGATGTCGTCGCGGAAGCCAGCGGCGAGGGCGCGTAGCGCGGCGTCGAGGTAGAGGGTGAGATCGGCGTCCGCGTGGATGGACCAGCGTTCGTAGGCGGCACGGCAGACGGCGAGGGTGGCCCGGCCGACGGCGAGCGGGTAGAGCGAGTCGGCCGGCTGATCGGTGCGGCGGGCGACGAACTCGGTGATCGCGCGCTCCCAGGCGTCGTAGTGCACCGTGGCGCTGGCGACGAGTTCGGGCACCGTGCTGATCAGATGCATGCGCATGCGCAGCTCAGGCACGTCCTCGGCCCGGTAGTAGTTGGCTGCGATGACCGCGTGACGGACGGCGTCCATCACGGGCAGGTCGCCGGAGGTCTGCTGGAGATTGGCGCGGATCGTGGTGACCTCGTTGTCGAACTCGTTCCACAGCACCTGCGACTTCGCGTCGAAGTACTTGCGGGCGCTCGTCCCGCGGGGCCGGCCACGGCGGTCGGGGCTTGTTTGTGGCACTAGGTGACGTTATTGTGCCCGATATTCGTCACACGGTGCCTAAATCACGGTGCCCACATGACCAGCCGAAGGAGCAGCTCGATGACGGACACCCAGACCCAGGCGAACGACGAGGTCACGGCAGAGGTTCCGGAGCCGTTGGTGGCGGACGAGCTGCTGGTCGAGGAGGTGTCGATCGACGGCATGTGCGGTGTCTACTGATCCCGCCGCTCGGCCGTCGCCGTTCGACCTTGACGCCGCCTGGTACGTGCCGGCGCAGGTGTCGATCCGCCCCGAGCGCTTCGGCGCGCTGCTGTACCACTTCGGTACCCGGCGCCTGTCGTTCCTGAAGAGCCCCGGGCTGCTGAAGGTCGTGCAGGTACTGGCCGACTTCCCGACAGCCCGCGCGGCCTGCGCCGACGCGGGCGTGTCGGCGGCCGAGCTGCCCGCGTACCGCGCCGCTCTGGCCACGTTGGCCGCGTCGGAGATGATCCGGGAGAGGAAACCGTCGTGAGCACACCGCTGCCACTGGTCGAGCAGTTCCAGTACGGCCTGGACGCGCCGATCTGCCTGACCTGGGAGCTGACCTACGCCTGCAACCTGGCCTGCGTGCACTGCCTGTCCAGCTCGGGCCGGCGTGACCCACGCGAGCTGTCCACCGCCGAGTGCAAGGCCGTGATCGACGAGCTCGAGCGGATGCAGGTGTTCTACGTCAACATCGGTGGCGGCGAGCCGACCGTCCGGTCGGACTTCTGGGAGCTCGTCGACTACGCCACCGCCCACCACGTGGGGGTCAAGTTCTCCACCAACGGAGTCATGATCACCCCCGAGGTGGCGGCGCGGCTGGCCGCCAGCGACTACGTCGACGTGCAGATCTCGCTCGACGGCGCGACCGAGGCCGTCAACGACGCGGTGCGCGGGCCCGGCTCGTACCAGACGGCGATGCGCGCCATGGCAAACCTGGCCGCCGCCGGGTTCCGCGGGTTCAAACTGTCGGTCGTGGTGACCCGGCACAACGCCGGCCAGCTCGACGAGTTCAAGGCGATCGCCGACCGGTTCGGCGCGCAGCTGCGGCTGACCCGGCTGCGGCCGTCCGGCCGGGGCGCCGACGTCTGGGACGAGCTGCACCCGACGGCCGCCCAGCAGCGGGAGCTCTACGACTGGCTGGTGGCGCACGGCGAGCGGGTCCTCACCGGGGATTCGTTCTTCCACCTGGCCGCCTACGGCGACGCGCTGCCCGGGCTCAACCTGTGCGGCGCCGGGCGGGTGGTGTGCCTCATCGACCCGGTCGGTGACGTCTACGCCTGCCCGTTCGCCATCCACGACAGCTTCCGCGCCGGCAACGTCCGCGGCGAGGGCGGGTTCACCGGGGTCTGGCGGACCTCGGAGCTGTTCGCCGACCTGCGCCAGCCGCAGACCGGCGGGGCCTGCACATCGTGCTCGGCGTTCGACGCCTGCCGGGGCGGGTGCATGGCGGCGAAGTTCTTCACCGGCCTGCCGCTGGACGGCCCCGACCCGGAATGCGTGAAGGGCCACGGCGCGGCCGCGCTGACCGCGGTGGACCTCGAGCTGGTGCCGAAGCCGTCGCTGGACCACTCCCGCCCGGCGTCCCGCCGGTCGGGCCCGGTCCCGGTGACGATCGGCGCGCGCCCACCCGACCGCGCGTGTGAGGAGAGCCCGCTGGCCGGGCTGAGGCTCTGACATGCGAGGAACTGAGGCACGAGCCGTGGACAGCTGGCGGGCGGCGTGACCGCCGACCGCCCCGTCGCCGTGGTCACCGGGGCGGCGCGCGGGATAGGCGCGGCCACCGTGCTGGCGCTGGCGCAGCAGGGCTGGGAGGTGCTCGCGGTCGACCGCGGGAAGGACGATCCCGCGCTCGCCTACCCGATGGGCACCGAGGCCGAGCTCGGGGAGGTGGTGGCGGAGGCGAACTGGCGGGTCGAGGCGGCGGACCGGGTCCGCCCGTTCATCGCCGACGTCCGGGACGCCGCCGCGCTCCAGGCCGCCGTCGCCGAGGCCGAGGCCCGGTGGGGTGGCCTGGACGCCGCCGTCGCGGCCGCCGGGGTGATCGCCGGCGGCGTGCCGCTGTGGGAGGTCCCGGCGGAGCAGGAACAGGCCGTGCTGGACGTGAACCTCGGCGGTGTCCTGAACCTGGCTCGGGCGGCCGTGCCCGCGATGCTGCGGCGGCCACCGCCGCGGCACGGCCGTTTCCTGGCGGTGGCGTCGGCCGCGGCGACCCGCGGGCTGCCGATGCTGGCCGCCTACTGCGCGGCGAAGGCCGGCGTCACCGGGCTGGTCCGGGCCCTGGCAGCCGAGCTGGGAGACACCGGTGTCACCGCGAACGCGGTCAGTCCGGGCTCCACCGACACACCGATTCTGGCCGAGAGCGCCCGCCTGTACGGCCTCAGCGGGGCGCCGGAGTTCGCCGCGCAGCAACCGCTCCGACGGCTGCTCGCCCCGGCGGAGGTCGCGGAGGTCCTCGCCTTCCTCGCCGGACCGGCCAGCAGCGGGATGACCGGTGCCGTCGTACCGGTCGACGGAGGCCTCGCGCTGTGACCACGCCCGTGGCTCCGCTGCCGGCCGGCTTCCGGGTCGTTCTCGACACGTCGGCACGGCGGCTGAGCGCCGACAGCTGGCTCGGCGGCTCGCCGGCCAGGGTGATCCGGCTGACCGCGGCCGGCCAGGCCGCCTGGCAGGAGCTCGCGACCGGCCCGGTGGTGTCCCCGCGGGCAGGCGCCCTGGCCCGCCGGCTCACCGACGCCGGCCTGGCACATCCCAGGCCGCCCACGCCGCGGCACGACCCGGACGTCACCGTCGTGATCCCGGTCCACGACCGCGTCGACAAGCTGGCCCGGTGCCTCGCCGCGGTGGGCGACCGCCACCCGGTCGTCCTGGTCGACGACGGCTCGCGCGAGCCCGGAGCGATCATCGAGCTCGCCGACCGGTTCGGCGCGAAGGTGATCAGGCGCCCCGTCAACGGCGGGCCGGCGGCGGCCCGCAACACCGGGCTGGCGGCGACCGCCGGCGAGCTCGTCGCCTTCGTGGACAGCGACTGCGTGCCGCCGACGGGCTGGATCGGCGCGCTGGCCGCGCACTTCGCCGACCCGCTGGTCGGCGCCGTGGCCCCGCGCACGGTCCCCGTTCCCGGCGCGCCGGGCGGCTGGGCCGGCCGGTACGCCGGCACCACACGCAGCCTCGACCTCGGCGGCACGCCGGCCCGGGTCGGGTCGAACACCCGGGTGGCCTACGTCCCGACCGCCGCGATCCTGGTCCGCCGCGCGGCGCTGGCCGAGATCGCCGGCGGCGGTCCGGCCGCCGGCGGGGCGTTCGACACCACGCTGTCGGTCGCGGGCGAGGACGTCGACCTGGTGTGGCGGCTGGACAAGGCGGGCTGGCGCATCCGGTACGACCCGACCGTCGAGGTCCGGCACCTGGAACCGGAGACCTGGGCCGGGCTGCTCGGCCGGAGGTTCCGGTACGGCACGTCCGCCGCGCCGCTGGCGCTGCGCCACCCGGGATCGCTGCCCCCGCTCGTCCTGTTCCCGGGGCCGGCGCTGACGGTCGCCGCGCTGCTCGCCCGTCGGCCCGCGCTGGCCGCCGCCGCGTACACCTGTTCGGTACTGCGCACCGTGCGGACGCTGCGCCGGTCAGACCTGCCCGTCCGGGAGGTGGCGCGCGCGACGGCAGGTGCCGTCGGCCGGACCTGGCTCGGCGTCGGCCGGTACGGCACCCAGTACGCCCTGCCGCTGCTCGCGGCCGGCGCCGCGGGTGGCGGCCGCCGGCGCTGGGGACGTCGGGCGGCGGTGGCATCACTGGTCGTCGGCCCGGCCCTGGCGGAGTGGGCGGGCCGGCGCGGGTCGATGGACCCGGTGCGGTTCGTGCTCGGCCGTCTCGCCGAGGACGTCGCCTACGGCAGCGGTGTGTGGACCGGGTGTGTGCACAACCGGACGACCATCCCGGTGCGCCCCACGATTGGCCGGCGCGCCCACGGGTCGAGAGGACCCGACCATAGATGAGAGGTCGACCGGCGCTCACCGGCGTTCACCGCGGAGCGCCACTGCCTGGCGATACAGCCGGCCCGCGCGGTAGGAGGAGCGGACCAGCGGCCCCGCCATCGCCCCGGCGAAGCCGAGCTCGGCGGCCCGGGCGGACCACCGTTCGAACTCCTCCGGCTCCACCCAGCGTTCCACCGGATGGTGGCGCGGGCCGGGCCGCAGGTACTGGGTCACCGTCACCAGATCACAACCAGCTGCCCGCAGGTCCGCCAGCACGGCGTCGACCTCGTCGACGGTCTCACCCAGACCGAGGATCAGGTTCGACTTCGTGACGATCCCTTCCCCGTGGGCACGGTTGATCACCTCAAGCGAGCGCTCGTAGCGGAAGCCCGGCCGGATGCCGCGGAAGATCCGGGGCACCGTCTCGACATTGTGGGCAAGCACCTCCGGGCCGGCACCGAACACCTCGGCCAGCAGGGCCGGGTCACCACGGAAGTCCGGGATCAACAGCTCGACGCCGGTTCCGGAGGAACGCGCATGGATCTGGCGCACGGTCTCGGCGTACAGCCAGGCCCCTCCGTCGGCCAGGTCGTCCCGTGCCACCCCGGTGACGGTGGCGTAGTGCAGTCCCAGGCTGGCGACGGATTCGGCCACCCGGCGAGGCTCGTCCCGGTCGAGCGGAGCGGGCCTGCCGGAGTCGATCTGGCAGAAGTCGCAGCGCCGCGTGCAGACGTCCCCGCCGATCAGGAAGGTCGCCTCCCGATCCTCCCAGCACTCGAAGATGTTCGGGCAGGCGGCCTCCTCGCACACCGTGTGCAGCCCGGACTCGCGGACCACGGCCATCACCTCGGTGTAGGCGGGACCGACGCGCATCCGGGTGCGCATCCACGGCGGCTTGTTCTCGACCGGGGTCCGGGCGTTGCGGACCTCGAGCCGCAGCATCGCACGGCCGTCCGGTGTCACGGGCCGTCCTTTGTCATGGGCCGTCCTTGGTCATCAGCTCGTCCCGGCGGTGGCCCGCCACGATGCCGACGGCTCCTCGATCCGGTACAGCTTTGTCGCGTTCTCCCAGAGAATCTTCCGGCGCGCTCCCCCGTCGACGTGCCCGAGGCCGGACGTGATGGTCTCCTGGATGTTCTGGAACAGGCAGGTGGTGTGCGGGAAATCGGTCTCGAAGAGGATGTTGTCGATCGGCATCAGATCGAGGAAGTGCTTCGGGGCTACCGACTCGAACCAGTAGGTGACGAAAACGCTCTGGCGGAACAGATCCGACGGCAGCACGTCTCCCGACTGGCGCTCCCGGCCCGGGCGGAACGCGCCGAGCCAGCTGTAGTCGGTGGCCTCGAGCATGAACGGAAGCCAGCCGATACCGCTCTCCACGGAGACGAACTTCAGCTCGGGATAGCGGGACAGCACGCCCGACGTGATCAGATCCGAGCACTGGACACCGTTCTTCATGAACAGGCTCACCGCGCAGTAGGCCTGCGCCCCTTCCACGCCGTGCTGGGCGTAGCGCTCCGGGGTGGACAGCTCCAGGGTGTCTCCGGCGCTGCCGATGTGGAAGTGGATCGGCAGGTCGGCCGCACGGGCGACCTCCCACAACGGATTCCAGTGCGGCGATCCGAGCACGGGCAGCCCGTAGCGTTGCGGCTCGCCGGTGAACAGGATTCCCCGCGCGCCCAACGGGGCGCACCGCTCGATCTCCCGTACGGTCTCGTCGATGTCCCAGAACGGTGTGGCGATCACCGGCAGCAGCCGGCGCAGGTCGGCCGAGGACCACTCGACGAGGAAGTCGTTGTAGGCCGACACACACAGCAGCTTGAGCGTGTCGTCCTTCAGCTTCAGGAAGTTCTCGCTGCCGAACCCGCCCACGTTCGGGTAGAGCACCTGGGCCCAGATACCCGCCTCGTCCATGTACTTCAGGCGGGCATCCGCCTGATACGCGCCCGGGTGGCAGTCCTCGTAGGTCTGCGGGTACTCGGGCGGGAACGTCGGCCATCCCGCCGGAGCCGTCACGCCGACCGGCGCCAGCCGCTCCCCGTGGAGCACCCAGGTGTCCGCCGTGCCCTGCCGCACCACGTGTGGAACGTCCTCGCGATACTTCGCCGGCACCCGAGCGGTCCACACGTCCGGCGGCTCGGTGATGTGACTGTCCGCGTCAATGATCAACTCTGGCGCTGCCATTTCCCCTACTTTCCTGGTTTCTTCGCGCTGCCGTCATGAACCATCATCAGCGTGTTGCCTGCGGCCGTCTTTGCACATTCGGTCAAGTCCTTGTTCGTTTCGGCGGCCAGCTCTCCGCCAATGCCGACCGAGCGAGCGGCCGGATCTCGCCGTTCCAGCCGTTCCGCGATGGCACCGACCGGGCGCCGCGGTCACGCGGCGTCGGGGCCCTTGCGGACGCGTGTCAGGACTCCTTTTCGGCCAGTCGCCGAACGCCCTTCTTGCGCACGGCGACGTCGCCGGTGGCACATGCCCGGCAGGCCAGCCGAAGATGGGTGAGATCACGACGTCGCGCACCGGGAAGTCGGTTTTCGAGGGCGTCGGTTTCCTCGCCGTCGGCGGGTGTCAGGTGCTCAACTCCGCTGAGCACCTCGAAGTGGCATACCGTGCACGTGGCCTGGCCGTGGCACACCGTGGGCCAGTGGTACCCGAGTCGCCAGGCCGCCTCGATGATCGTCTCGCCGGGCTCGGGCGTGAGATCCGCGCCGATGGGCTCGACCCGGACCAACGGCCGTCTGGGCCGCCCACTCCCCTCTTCGGTCACCTGGCCACCGGGTCGCCGGAGACGACGTGCGCGGCGTGCTTCATACCGATGTAGGAGAAGACGCAGCTGTTCCCGATGCTGGCGCCCGCCCCCAGATAGGTGCGTCCCATCACCGACGCGCTGCAGTTCCCGGCGGCGTACAGACCCGGGATCGGATCATGGTTGGTGTCGAGCACACGGGCGAACTCGTCACAGAGCAGCCCGCCGCTCGTCCCCACGTCACCCGGGTAGAGCTCGACCGCGTAGAAGGGCGCCTTCTCGACGGGCGCGAGCGAGGCGTTCGGCTGGTTGCCGTAGTCGCCCTGGTACCGCTCGTGAGCCCCTTCGCCACGGTGGAAGTCGGGGTCGGTGCCCTGCTTCGCGAACCCGTTGAACCGCTCGACCGTGGCGGCCAGCCCGGCCGGGTCTATGCCGCACGCCCGCGCCAGTTCCTCCACCGTGTCGGCCTTCTTCATGTAGCCGCTGGTGATCCACTCTTCGGGGGTGTTGGGACGGAACGCGAACAGGTAGCGGGCGCGGTGGCGGGAGTCCATGACCAGCCAGCTCGGAATGGACTCACCGGCCGTGTTGTGCGCGTACATCTGCCGCCCGGCCTCCATGTAGGAGACCGCCTCGTTGAAGTACCGCCGGCCGGCCCGGTCGACGATGATCGAGCCCGGCTTGCTCCGCTCTCCGGTGTGCAGGCTCGGACGTCCGCCGGGCTGGATGGAGGCCGGGATCCACAACGCCTCGTCCATGAAGTCGACGGCGGCGCCGACCCGCTGGGCGGCCTCGATCGCCTCACCCGTGTCCCCGGGGTTGGCGATGGTCCACGACCCCTCGTTCGGCTGCTTCGAGTAGCGTCTGCGCATCTCGGCGTTGCGGGCGAACCCGCCCGAGCTCAACAGCACGCCGCGGCGGGCGCGGATCCGGACGGTCTGCCCGTCCCGACTGGCCACGACGCCGGCCACCCGGCCGTCCTCGACGATCAGGTCGACCAGCCCGGTGTCTGTCCAGACCGTCGCCCCGGCCGCCAGCGCCGCCTCCAGGGCCTGCGCGATCAGTGCCGCGCCGTTGGCCAGCCGGGTCTGCCTCCTGAGCCTGCCCATGGCCGTCCGCATCCCCACCCGGAGGGCGGTGCGCATGGCTTTCGGCCGCCGCTTGATCAGCTGCAGAGTGGACGCCTCGCGGGTCATCACGACGATTCCGAGCGCGGCCGTCATGCCCGGCATCAACTTCGCGAGCCACGGTCCGAGCTTCCTGCCATCGGTCACCGCGGGTTCGATGGAGCGGCCGCGGGCGCTGCCGCCACGAATTCCCGCCACCTGCGCGTAGTAGTCGCTGTACCCTTCGCACCGCTCGAAACGCAGGCCCAGGCCCTGCAGGAAGCGGACCATGTTGGAGCCTTCGACGATGTAGGCGAGCCGCCGCTCCCGCGACGAGGCGGGTCCTACGTCCCCGACCACCGACTCGAAGTACGCCAGCGCGTCCTCAAGGGAGTCGGGAACGCCGTCGGCCTGCATGAGCGGGTTGTCCGGCAGCCACAGCACGCCGCCTGACATGGCCGTGGACCCGCCGATCATCGACTGCTTCTCGATCACCAGCGTG
>NZ_SJXI01000116.1:0-8790 GCF_004337455.1 Parafrankia sp. BMG5.11
CGGAAACTCCGACACCGCGTCGGTGCCCTCCGCCAGCAGCCGCCACAGCTCTGCCGGCGAGTCCACCCCGCCGGGCAGGCGACATCCCATGCCGACGATCACGATCGGGTCGTCCCCGGCCGCGCCGTGCGGGCCGGGTGCCGGCGTCACGTGATTCCCGGCGAAGGCCGGTTCCGCCACCCCGGCCGGTGCCGGGTCGCCGTCGGGGCCGCCGGGGAGCTCGGCGGCCAGGTACCCGGCGAGGGCGGTCGACGTCGGATGGTCGAAGACCACGGTGGTGGGCAGCCGCAGCCCGGTGCGCTCAGCCAGCCGCGCCCGCAGTTGGACGGCGGTCAGCGAGGTGGACCCGAGATCGACGAAGGCCCGGTCGGCGGGGATCTGGTCGGCGGCGTCGTACCCGAGGACGGCGGCGGTCTCGGCCCGCACCAGGTCGAGCAGGAACCGTCGCCACTCGGCCGTGCGCATCGTGGCCCGGCGCCCGAGCAGCGCCGCCGGCCCGTCGCCGCCGCGGTCACCGGCCTCCCCGCCGGCGACCGGTCCACCTGCGGGTCCCGTGGACGGGTCGGAAGGGTTCAGGACGGCGCGGACCTCCGGCAGGTCGCCGAGCAGCGGGCTGGGGCGGGCGGCGGTGAAGGCCGGGGCGAACCGGGCCCAGTCGACGTCGGCGACGGTCAGGCACCGCTCGTCACCCATTGCCTCCGCCAGCACGGCGACCGCCTCGTCCGGCGGCATGGGAACCAGCCCGCGGTCTTGGAGGTGGCCCGCGATCGCGGGATCGACGGCCATCCCGCCCTCCGCCCACGGCCCCCACGCGAGCGCCGTGCCGGCCAGCCCGCGCGCGCCGCGGTACTCGGCCATCGCGTCGAGGTAGGCGTTGCCCGCGCTGTACCCGCACTGGCCGCCGCTGCCCCAGGTGCCGGCGACGGAGGAGAACAGCACGAAGGCGTCCAGCGGCCGGTCGCCGACCAGTTCGTCGAGGACCCGGGCGCCCGCGGCCTTGCCCGCGAGCACCTCGGCGAGCTCGGCGACGTCCACGTCCTGCAGCGGTGTGAACCCGCCGGCGACGCCCGCGGCGTGGACTACGGCGGTCAGCGGGCAGTCCGCCGGTATGGCCGCCAGCACCTCCGCCAGCGCGTCGCCGTCCGCCGCGTCGCACGCGGCCACGGTCGTCGCCGCGCCGCGCCGGGCCAGGTCGGCGACGAGTTCGGGCACGCCCGGGGCCGCCGCGCCCCGACGGCTGGTCAGAACCAGCCGGGCCGCCCCGGCATCCGCGCACCACCGTGCGACGGCCGCGCCGAGCGCCCCCGTCCCACCGGTGATCAGCACCGTTCCGCGCGGACGCCACCCGCCACCGGCGCTGTCGCTGTCGGTGTCGGTGTCGGTGCGGGCCGTTCGGGCCGGTGCGAGCCGGCGGCCGAACACGCCCGACGGGCGGATCGCCACCTGGTCCTCGCCCGGCCCGCCCTCGAGCACGGCCGCGAGCCGGTCGGCCGCCGTCCCGTCGACGGCCGGGGGAAGGTCGACCAGACCGCCCCACCGGCGTGGCAGCTCCAGCGCGGCCACCCGCCCCGCGCCCCACACCTGCGCCTGCGGTGGGCTCGTCACCGCGTCGGCTCCGCCGATCGACACCGCCCCCTGCGTCACGCACCACAGCGGCGCCGCGACCCCGGCGTCGCCGAGGGCCTGCACCAGGGCCAGCGTGCCCGCCAGGCCCCGGGTGACCGGCTGACGGCCGGGCAGCTCCCGGACATCCAGCGCGAGCAGGGACAGCACCCCCGCCAGCGGGACATGCAGCGAGGTGAGCCGGGCGGCCAGCGTGCTGCGGTCGACACCGGCGGCGGGGTCCACCTCGAACCGGACGACCTCGGCGTCCCTGCCCTCAAGACCCCGGACGCAGCTCTCGACGCAGGCGCCGACACCGTCCTCCGCGGTCAGATCGGCGGGAATCACCACCAGCCACCGGCCGGGCCCCGCGGCCTTCGCGGCCTTCGCCGTGGACACCGGCGTCCAGGTGACCCGGTACCGGCGGTCGCCGGGCCGCCGGCCCGGCGTCGCGCCGCCCGCGGTGGCAGGCTCGCCCGCGGTGCCCGCAGTGCCCGCGGTGGGCGCGTTCGCGGTGGCGAGGTGGTCACCAAGCCAGAAGCGGCGGTGCTGGAACGGGTAGGTCGGCAGATCGACCCGGCGCACGCCGGCGAAGAACGCCGCCCAGTCGACGTCGGCGCCAGCCATCCACAGCCTGCCCACGGCCCGGGCCAGCGCGGGCTGCTCCGCCTGGTCACGGCGCAGGCTCGGGACGAACACGGCGTCGGAGCCGGCCGGGAGGCAGTCCTGCCCCATGCCGCAGAGCACCGCGTCCGGGCCGATCTCCAGGAAGGTCCGCACGCCCCGCTCGTGCAGCCGGTCGACGCCGTCGCGGAACCGCACCGCGGCCCGGACCTGGCGCACCCAGTACTCTGCCGAGCACAGCTCGTCGGAAGCGACGATCGCGCCGGTGACGTTGGAGACGACCGGGACGGCCGGCGCCCGGAAGGTCACACCGTGGGCGACCCTGCGGAACTCCTCGAGCATGCCGTCCATGTGCGCGGAGTGGAACGCGTGCGAGACCCGCAGGCGGGTCGCCGTTCCGCCGCGGGCGCGCCACCGCTGCGCGATCTCCTCGACCGGGCGCAGGTCTCCGGAGACGACCACCGACTCCGGTCCGTTGACCGCCGCGACGTCCACCGCTCCCGACGCGGAACCGGACGCGGCCGCCGCGCGCGCACCCAACTCGGCGATCAGCTCACGGGCCTGCTCCTCCGACGCCCGCAGCGAGACCATCGCGCCGCCGGTCGGCATCGCCTGCATCAGCCGGCCGCGCGCGGCGACCAGCGCGCAGGCGTCGTCCAGGTCGAACACGCCGGCCACGTGCGCGGCCACCAGCTCGCCGACAGAGTGCCCGAGCAGCGCGTCCGGCCGCACGCCCCAGGACTCCAGCAGGCGGAACAGCGCCACCTCGAGCGCGAACAGCGCCGGCTGGGTGAACTCGGTGCGCTCCAGCGCCGCGTCCGGGAGCGGGCCGGCGAACACGACGTCCCGCAGCGGCCGGGGAAGATGCCGGTCGAGGCGGGCGGTGACCGCGTCGAACGCCTCGGTGAACACCGGGAACCGGCCGTGCAGCGACCGGCCCATCCCCGGGCGCTGGGAGCCCTGGCCGCTGAAGAGGAACGCGAGCCGGTCGGTCTGGCGGTCCGGGCGTGCGGAGCCGCGGATCAGTGCCGCCGACGGTTCGCCCCGCACCAGCGCGCCGAGGCCGCGCAGCATGCCCTCCCGGTCGCCGGCGACGACGGCCGCGCGGTGCGCCAGCGCCGCGCGCCCCACCGCCAGCGACCAGCCGACATCGGCCAGGCCCGGCCGAGGCTCGCTCTCGACCCGGGCCGCCAGGCGGGCGGCCTGCTCGCGCAGCGCCGGCTCCGACCCGGCCGACAGCAGCCACGGAAGCTCCTCGCCCGCCGGGGGATCGCCCCCGGGCGGGTCACCCGCAGCCTGGTCACCGCCGCCGGCATTCGGTCCGGCCTGGTCGAGCCCGGCCTGGTCGAGCCAGGATGGAACCGGCTCGGCGCGGGGGGCGTCCTCGATGATGACGTGGGCGTTCGTGCCGCTGACCCCGAAGGCGGAGACACCGGCCCGGCGGACGCCGTTTCCGCGCGGCCAGGCCACCGGCTCGGTCAGCAGGCGCACGTGCCCGGCCGACCAGTCCACCCGGGCCGAAGGCTCGTCCACGTGCAGGGTGCGCGGGAGCACGCCGTGCCGCAGCGCCAGCACCATCTTGATCACGCCGCCGACCCCCGCCGCCCCGACGGTGTGCCCGACGTTCGACTTCAACGAGCCCAGCCACAGCGGCCGGTCGGCCGGCCGGTCCTGCCCGTAGGCGGCGATGACCGCCTGGGCCTCGATCGGGTCACCCAGCCTGGTCCCGGTGCCGTGCGCCTCCACGACGTCCACGTCGGACGGCGAGACGCCCGCGCTCGCCAGCGCCGCCCGGATGACCCGCCGCTGCGCCAGCCCGTTGGGCGCGGTCAGCCCGTTGGACGCGCCGTCGGAGTTGACCGCGCTGCCGCGCAGCACCGCCAGCGCCGCGCGCCCGTGGCGGCGCGCGGCGGAGAGCCGTTCCAGCAGCACCACGGCCGCGCCCTCGGCCCAGCCGGTGCCGTCGGCGGCGTCCGCGAACGACTTGCAGCGGCCGTCCGGCGCCAGGCCCTGTTGACGGCTGAACTCCACCAGGACGTCCGGGGTGGCCATCACCGTGGCCCCGCCGGCCAGCGCCAGGGTGCACTCGCCGGCGCGCAGGGCCTGCGCCGCCAGGTGCATGGCCGTCAGCGACGACGAGCACGCCGTGTCGATCGTCATCGCGGGGCCCTCGAGCCCCAGGGTGTAGGCGACCCGGCCCGAGGCGACACTGGGCAGGGTTCCGCTCATCAGGTGGCCCTCGACGCCGGGCGGGGCCGTCCGCCAGGGCGGGCTGTAGTCCGCGACGGGGAGGCCGGTGTAGACGCCGGTCCGGCTGCCGCGCAGGGAGAGCGGGTCGATGCCGGCCCGCTCGAACGCCTCCCAGGAGACCTCGAGCAGCAGCCGCTGCTGCGGGTCCATCGCCAGCGCCTCCCGCGGCGAGATCCCGAAGAAGGCCGCGTCGAAGCCCGCGACGTCGTCCAGGAAGCCGCCCTGGGTCGTGTAGAAGGTGCCGGAGCGGCGCGGATCGGGATCGAAGTGGGTGGCCAGGTCCCAGCCGCGGTCCGCGGGGATGTCGACGACGGCGTCGCGGCCCTCGGCGACCAACCGCCAGAGATCCTCCGGGCTACGCACCCCTCCGGGGAACCGGCAGGCCATGGCCACGATCACGATCGGGTCGTCCGGCGGCGCGGCCGAGGCCGACGGCGCCCGCGAAGCCGGCAGGTCCGAAGGGTCCGGCCCGACCGGAGGCGGAACCGGGTGGTCCGGTACGTCGAGAACCCGTGTCCTGAGATGGTCGGCGAGACGCGCCGGGGACGGATGGTCGAACAGAAGCGTGGCGGGCAGTGCCAGGCCGAGCTCGCCGCCCAGGGCGTCCCGGAAACCGGCCGTGCTTCCTCCACCGAGCCCCAGCCGGACGAACGGCGTCCGCGGGTCGAACGGGCCGTGCCCGTCGCCCACGGCCCGGCGCACCTGCTGGAGTACCAGGTCGAGCAGAAGCCGGTGCTGTTCGGCCTCGGGCAGCCCGGTGAGGGCCTCCCGCCAGGTGGGGTGTTCGTGTCCCGCCAACGCTTCTCCCGTGCAGGTCGGGGCCCCGCGAGGACATCACCGTGCGCTGGAATCCACCCGCGGATCCATGGCGCGCCACTCGATGAATCACCCGCGGCTACCGAAGGAAAGGACCGGCGCGAACACCCTTCCCCCAGTCGGGACCGGAAGGGTTTCGCCGCGCGTTTTACGCGGGTAAAAGCCCAGGTAGTCGCCCTGAAGCGCCTGCCGCGCGGTGCGGCGGAACACCGCGGGTAGCGTGCCTTCCGGCTATTCCTCGACCGGCGGACTCATACCCGCGCCCGGTCCCCCGCTTCGTGCCTGGCCCGACAGTCTGGACGGACATCCCAGCCCAATCATGTTCGGAAGAACGATCACGTCGTGTTCGAACCGGCCCGCGCGGAACCGCGGGCCACGAGCAAGGAGGGCATCACTTCGAGGGAGAATAGGCACGCTACGGCGGATACCGCAAGCAAGTTCGCGCACTGTTACGCCCGCAGTCATGGGGAGCGCCCGCGAACCCGGTGTTCACCGTGTCCGGATCACCCGACCTGCCTCCCGGGTCCGGAGCCGGCCGACTCAGGTCCGGTCGGGCGAGAACTCGAGGACCTGCGTGAGCCGGATGTTGTTGCCGGACGGGTCACGGAAGGACGTGTCGATGCCGTAGGGCTGCCTGGTCGGCGGGTCGTTGAACTCCACCCCTCGGGCGCGCAGCTCGTCGTGGGAGGCCTGGCAGTCGTCGGTCTCGAGGAACAGCGTCCCGCCGGCGCCCTTGGCCACCAGCTCCGCGAGCTGGCCGCTGGTCGACACGTCGAACATCGGCGGCTTCGGGATCGACATGAGCACCAGCCCCACGTCCTGCTGGCCGGACGGGCCGACCACCAGCCAGCGGAATCCCCATTCACTCATGGTGACGTCCGACCGGACCTCCCAGCCGAGCGTCCTCGTGTAGAAGGCGAGCGCCTCCTCCTGGTCGTGCACCCAGAACTGCGCGTTGGCGATCCTGATCACCGCTGTCTCCTCGGCTCGGTCGGCTGCGCGGAAGAACGCGCCGGCGACGCTACGCGCGGGCGGTGACCTCGGCTTCTCCGAACGTGCGGTTGTGTGGGCGGCCGTAGGCACGGGCGACGCAGTCCGGGATCCGGATGTGGCGGCGCGCGGGCGGGAACGCCGCCCGGTAGGCACCTGGCGACATTCCGAACACACACCGGAATCGGGTGGTGAAGGATCCGACACTCGTCAGGCCGACCGCGAAGCAGATCTCGGTCACGCTTCGGTCGGTGTTGCGCAGCAGCACCGCGGCGCGCTCGAGCCGGCGGGTCAGCAGGTACTGGTGCGGCGGCTCACCGAAGGCCCGCCGGAACTCCCGGCTGAAGTGGGCCGGCGACAGACTGGCGGCGCGCGCCAGGTCCGCCACCGTGAGCGGCTCGCAGTAGCGGGCGTCGGCGAGATCCTTCGCCCGCAGCAGGTGGCGGGCCGGCGGCACCATGCACCGCAGTATCGCCGACGCCGGGACGCAGCCGGCCGCGGAGCCCAGGCCGCGTCGCGCGGCCCACGGAGCGCAGGCACCGGGACGCGGGGCGGTGGTCATCTGAGGAAGGGCAGCACCTTGTCGGTGAACAGGGTCAGGCAACGCCAGCCCTCGGCGATCGGCAGGCCGCCGCAGAGCGCGTGGATGGCGAACCCGGCGTGCTGGCCGTGGGCGAGCGCCTGCTCCGGGGTCAGGATCTGGTAGGTCCCCTCCGCCCTCAGCTCCGCCACAGTGGTCGCGCTCGACCGGTGGGCGGAGCGGACGTCCGGCGTCTGCCAGGCCGAATAGGTCACCGCCTCGTGGAGCAGGTGGTGCCCGAGGGTCGCCCACGCCTCGTCCGGATCCTCGTGGATGAACATCATCGTCACCCCCGGCCCCGGCATGCGGCAGCGTGCCTCGACGCCGCTGGCCGCGCACTGCTCGTGGTAGTAGGACGCGATGTCGGGAAGGTGCCCCGCCGGCGCGAACGGCAGGTCGAACCGGATCGCCCGGCGTGCGGACACCTTCGAGCTGCCACCGATCATCACCGGCGGGTGCGGCTGGGTGAACGGCCTCGGCGTGACCCGCACCGTGGTCCCCCGGTGGTCGAAGGGCTCGCCGGTCCATGCCTTGAGGAGCGTGTCGACGCACTCGTCCATCAGCGCCCCGCGACGCGCCCAGTCCTTGCCGTGGGCGGCGTACTCGGACGGGCGGTAGCCCACACCGAGGACGACGCTCAGCCGCCCGCCGGACGCCAGGTCGAGGACAGCGATGTCCTCGGCGACCCGGATGGGATCGTGCAACGGCAGCAGGAGGGCGGCGATCGAGACCGGGAGGCGGGAGCACCGGCCGAGGACAAGTCCCGCCAGGGCAAGCGGCGCGGGGCTCCAGCCGTTGTCGACGCCGTGATGCTCCTCGAGATTGACCAGGTCGAAGCCGTGTTCCTCCACGTGCGCGCACATCTCGAGAGCGGCCTGGTGCCGGGCCGACATCTCGCTGGGGTCCAGACCGGGCTGGGTCAGGTTCAGCCGTAGCGCCAACATGTCCGTCTCCTCGTCGGTGAGGTATGCGGTGGTCATCCCACCGGTCGACTTTTGCCCTGTAACGCGCGGCACGTCAACTCCCCGCCGTGGCCGGCCGCGGTGGGCTCCGGTCGCTCCGCCGCCGGGACGTGATCATCGATTGACACCGGAACAGGAGTGAGCGCATACTTTGTGATTCGATGCCCGGGCGAGAATCGCGACGGCGGGAACTGCACACGTATCCGTCCAGTGGTCATCGGCATTTTGACCGGACAGATAGCCCCTACCTACGACGCGATAAGGTATTTCACTATGGGCTGTCGTCCCTTTGCTTTGAGTAATCGCAGAATCGTCGGTCTGTCGAGCCGGCTCGGCGCGATGGTCGTTGCCGTCATCATGTTCGCGGGCTGCTCCAGCGATTCGGGCGGTAGTGCCTCACCCGAATCGACGTCGCTGACTTCGAGCCCATCCCCCGTGGTCGGGACGAGCCGGCCGCCGTCGCCTTCGCCAGCGCCGGTGCCGACGCCGCTGCCGACCTCCGCGTACCCGCCACTTGCCGGCTTCGGTGAGGTGCACGACATCGGCAAGGTGGTCGGCATTTCCGACGGCCCCGATGGCACCGTGCTGAGCCTCGACCGGTCGGAGTACGTCCTCTGTACCCCGCAGTCCGGCGACGCGGAAACCTGCCTCGACGGATACCGCATCGACGACGTCGAGGGCGGGACGCTGGACTACGTGGTGACGCCGACGGTCAGGGTCGTTCTTCCGGTGCGGCCCGAGGAGTACGAGACCGGTGACCTCGCGGACCTGCGGGAGTTCGTCGCCGCCCGTCCGTCCAGCCTGATGATCCTGCGGCTTGACGCGGGAGGACGCGTGATGGCCGTCGGCCAGCCCTGGCTTCCGTGACCTCGCCGGACCGGCTGTTCCAGCCCGTCCGGTCCCGACCGAACTCCGGAGCCGGGGCCCATGGCCCCGGAGCCACCTAAGAGCGTGTCTCAGGTGGGG
>NZ_SJXI01000117.1:0-34792 GCF_004337455.1 Parafrankia sp. BMG5.11
CACCCACGCCAACGGCACACCGGGCTTCGTGGCCTCCCGTGGTGCCTGCCCGTCGGTCGCCTCCGGCGGGGCCTGCTCGAGGATCAGGTGTGCGTTCGTGCCGCTGATCCCGAAGGAGGAGACGCCGGCACGGCGGGGCCGGTCGACCGCCGGCCAGGGGGTGGTCTCGGTGAGGACCCGGACGGCGCCGGAGTCCCAGTCCACGTGCGGGGTCGGCGCGTCCACGTGCAGGGTCGCCGGGAGCACCCCGTGCGTCATCGCCTGCACCATCGTGATCAGCCCGGCGACGCCCGCGGCGCCCTGGGTGTGCCCGAGGTTCGACTTGATCGAGCCGATGAGCAGCGGCCGGCCGGGGTCGCGGTGCTGGCCGTAGGTGGCGAGCAGGGCCTGGGCCTCGATGGGGTCGCCGAGTTTGGTGCCCGTGCCGTGGGCCTCGATGGCGTCGACGTCGTCCGGGGTGAGGCGGGCGGCGCTGAGCGCGGCGCGGATCACCCGCTGCTGCGACGGCCCGTTCGGCGCGGTGAGCTGACTGCTCGTGCCGTCGGAGTTCACCGCGCTGCCGCGGATCACAGCCAGCACCCGATGGCCGTTCGCCCGCGCGTCCGAAAGCCGCTCCAGCAGCAGCAGCCCCACCCCCTCGGCGAGGCTGAACCCGTCGGCGGTGGCCGCGAACGGCTTGCACCGCCCGTCCGGGGCCAGCGCACCCTGCCGGCTGAACTCGACGAAGCTGCGCGGCGTCGGCATGATCGTGACGCCGCCGGCCAGCGCGAGGGAGCACTCGCCGCCGCGCAGCGCCTGCCCGGCCAGGTGGATGGCGACCAGTGACGACGAGCAGGCGGTGTCGATGGAGACCGACGGCCCCTCCAGCCCCAGCACATAGGAGATGCGCCCGGACGCCACGCTGCCGGTGCCACCGATCAGCAGGTGACCCTCGTACCCGCGAGCCGCCGGTTCACCCGGGCCCGGGCCGTAGTCGGCCGTGATCACCCCGGCGAACACACCCGTCCGGCTGCCCCGCAGCGAGACCGGATCGATGCCGGCGCGTTCGACGGCCTCCCAGGCGGTCTCCAGCAGCAGCCGCTGCTGCGGGTCGGTGGCCGCGGCCTCCCGCGGGGACATCCCGAAGAACTCCGCGTCGAAGTCCGCCGCGTCGTGCAGGAAGCCGCCCGCCCGGGCGTAGGACGTGCCGGGCCGCGCCGGGTCCGGGTCGTAGAGCTCGGCGAGGTCCCAGCCGCGGTCGGTCGGCAGGTCGCCGACCGCGTCCGTGCCCGTGGCGACGAGATCCCACAGCTCCTCGGCGGAGCGCACGCCCCCGGGATAGCGGCAACTCATCCCGATCACGGCGATCGGTTCACAGGCCGCGTCCTCGGCGGACCGCAGGCGGGCGCGGGCGGTGCGCAGATCGGCCGTCGCCCGCCGCAGGTATTCCCGCAGCTTGTCCTCGTTGGTGCTCACGTGGCCTCGTTCCTCCTGCAGCTGTGCCGGTGCGCGCGCCCGGCCGGACGGCGGTGGCCGGCGCGGGCGGTGCGGCAGGTACGGTCTGCGCGGTCTGCGCGGGGATCGGTCGGTGCTTTCAGGTGCCGGGCGAGGTGAGCTCGTCGTCGAGCGCCGCGAACAGTTCGTCGTCGGTGGCCGAGGTGAGGTCGGCGGGCAGCTCGGCGGCGCTGTCGCCGGAGACGCTGCGCAGCAGCGCGGTCAGCCGGTCGGCGACGGCGGTGTGACCCGGGCCGTCCGGCGGGTCGTCCGCCAGCGTGCGGGTCAGCGACCGTTCCAGGTCGTCGAGCTGGGCCAGCAGACCCGCGGTCGTGGCCGCGGTGTCCGATGATCCGTCCGCGGTGGACGTGGGCTCCGCGTCCCGGCTGGCGGCCGCGATCGCGGCCGCCAGCCGGGACCTCAGGTGTTCCGCGAGCGCCCGCGGGGTCGGGTGGTCGAAGGTCAGGGTGGGCGGCAGGCGCAGCCCGGCGGCGGTGCCGAGCTGGTTGCGCAGCTCCACCGCGGTCAGCGAGTCGAATCCGGCCGCGAGGAAGCCGCGGTCGGGCTCGATCGTCTCCGGCTCGCCGTGGCCGAGGATGCCGGCGGCGATCCGGCGGACCAGGGCCAGCAGCAGGCGGCTCTGCTCGACTTCGGAACGGCCCGCCAGCTCGGCGACCAGCGAGTTCCCGGCCGATGCCGGCGCCGCGCCGGACCCGTTCGCCGCCGGTTCCGACGCGGACCCGGCGCGGGGGCGGCCGGCTGGCGCCCGTCGCGGCCGTGTCCGGACCAGCTCGCGCAGCATCGTCGGGGGCGTGCCCGCGGCGAGCCGGCGCGACGAGATCCGGGCCGGGACGAGGAGCGCCTCGGGGGCGTCGAACGCGGCGTCGAGCAGGGCGAGGCCGGTGTCGGTGTCCAGGGGCGCCAGCCCGCCGCGGCCGAGCCGCTCGATGTCGGTGCTGCGCAGGTGCGCGGTGAGCCCACCGCCGCCGGTCGCCGTCTCGCCTGCGCCGGGCTGGCCCGCGGCCCGCCCGTCCGCGGCCGGCGCGGTCCCGAGTCCCTGTGCCCACAGGCCCCAGGCGAGGCAGACCGCGGGCAGGCCCCGGGCTTGGCGGTGCTGCGCGAGCGCGTCCAGGAACGTGTTGGCGGCGGCGTAGTTACCCTGGCCCGCGTTGCCCAGAATGCCCGCGACCGACGAGTAGAGGACGAACGCCGACAGGTCCAGGCCGGCGGTGAGCCGGTGCAGGTGCCAGGCGGCGTCCACCTTCGGTCGCAGGGCGGTCTCGACCTGCTCGGGTGTGAGCGAGGTGAGGACCGCGTCGTCGAGGACTCCCGCGGTGTGTACGACGGCGGTCAGCGGGTGCTCGTCGGGCACGGCGGCGAGGACCGCCGAGACGCCCGCCGGATGGGCGGTGTTGGCGGCTATCACCGTGACCTGCGCGCCGAGCTCGGTCAGCTCGGCGAGTAGTTCCCGCGCTCCCGGAGCCTGCGGCCCGCGCCGGCTGACGAGCAGCAGGTGCCGCACGCCGTGCCGGGTGACCAGGTGCCGGGCGGCGAGCCGACCGAGCGTCCCCGTCCCACCGGTGACGAGCACCGTGCCGTCCGGGTCGCGTTCGACAGACACGGTGAGAACCAGCTTCCCGGTGTGCCGGGCCGCCTGCAGTGTCCGCAGCGCCGTCGGGGCGTGCCGGATGTCGTGCCCCACCACGGGCAGCGGCGGCAGCACCTCCCGCTCGAACAGCCCGGTCAGCTCGGCGAGCAGCTCCGCCATGCGGTCCGGGTCGACGGTGAGGAGATCGAACGCCTGGTAGCGCACGCCGGGATGGGCCGCGGCGACGGCGTCGGGGTCGCGCAGGTCGGTCTTGCCCATCTCCACGAGGCGACCACCGGGAGCGAGCAGCCGCAGCGAGGCGTCGGTGAACTCGTGGGCGAGCGCGTTGAGTACGACGTCGACCCCCCGCCCGCCGGTGGCGTCCCGCAGCCGGGACTCGAACTCCAGCGTCCGCGAGTTCGCCACCCGGGCCGGGGCGACGCCCGCCTTGACCAGCACACCCCACTTGGCCGGGCTCGCCGTGGCGTAGACCTCGGCTCCGAGGTGACGCGCGAGCGCGACCGCGGCCGTGCCGACGCCACCGGTCGCCGCGTGGATGAGCACCCTGTCGCCGCTGCGCAGGCCGCCGAGGTCGAGCAGGCCGTACGCGGCGGTCAGGTAGGCGACCGGCGCGCCCGCCGCCTGCGCGAACGACCAGCCGGGCGGGATCCGGGTGAGCAGCCGGCGGTCGACGACCGCGCGTGAGCCGATCACCCCCGGGACGAGCCCCATCACCCGGTCGCCGGGGGAGAGGCCGGTGACCTCCGGGCCGGTCTCGACGACGATGCCCGCCCCCTCGGCGCCGAGCTCGGCCTCGCCCGGGTAGACGCCCAGCGCGATGAGCACGTCGCGGAAGTTGAGGCCGACCGCCCGCAGCGCGACCCGGACCTGGCCGGCGGCCAGCGGCGCGTCGGCCGCGGGGAAGGGCACCAGAGCCAGCGTGTCCAGCGTCCCGCGGGTGGTGACGTCGAGTCGCCATGCCGCCGTGCCGTCGGCCGTCCCGTCCGCGGACCCGGCGGGGATGGCGAGCGTCTCCCCACGGTCGCGTCGGGCCAGCCGCGGCACGCGCGCCTGCCCGCCGCGCAGGGCGAGCTGCGGTTCGTCGGCGGCGAGTGCCGCTGCGACGGCCCCGGCGAACGCGGTACGCGAGTCGGGGTGGTTGTCGAGGTCGACCAGCAGGACTCGGCCGGGATGTTCCGTCTGCGCCGAGCGCGCCAGCCCCCACACCCCGGCCGCACCGAGGTCGTCCACCGGCTCGCCGGCGTCGGTCCCGACCGCGCGCGAGGTCACCAGGACCAGCCGGGTGTCGGCGAACCGCTCGCCGGCGAAGGGCTCGGTCGCGAGCCACGACTGCAGCAGGGCCAGAGCGTCGGTCGTCGTCCGCCGCGTCCCGTCGGCGGTCGACCGTTCGGTGTCGCCCGTCGACACGAGCGTCACCACCACGGCCGTCGGCACCTCGCCGGAGAGGCTGTCCGCACCCGCACCCGCACCCGCACCCGCAGCGGCAGCGGTCTCGGCCTCGTCGACATCGGTATCGGCGGTGGTCGTGGTGGCCGCGGCGAGGACGGCGAGATCCGGGTGCCGCTCGGCGGCGGAGCCGCGCTGCCCGTCGCCGTCCGTGACGAGACCGGCCAGATCGAGCGGGTCCGGCCCGACCAGGGCCCAGCGGACCGCGGCGGTCGTGCCGGCCGCCCGCACGCCGGCGTCCGCCCCGGCGGGTGTGGCCGAAGGGACCGGCGGCAGCGTGCGCCAGCGCACGGAGAACAGCGCGTCCGCCGCCTCGGTGGCCGTCCCGCCGAGGCGTTCCACCGCTGTCGGGCGCAGGGCCAGGGTGGCGATCTCCGCCACCGGCCTGCCGGCCGGGTCGTAGACAGCGATGCGTACCCGGTCCGGTGCGGTCGGGCTGATGCGTACCCGCAGCTCGTCGGCCCCGACAGTGTGCAGCGCCACGGCGGACCAGGCGAACGGCAGCGATGGCGGTGCCGCCGGGTCCGCCGCCAGGAGACCGACGACCGGGTGTAGAGCCGCGTCGAGCAGCGCCGGATGCAGAGTGAAGCCGGCGGGGGGTCCGGCCTCGGCCGGCAACGCGACCTCGGCCAGCAGATCGTCGCCGTGTCGCCACACGCGCCGCAGGCCGCGGAACGCCGGGCCGTAGCCGTAGCCGCGATCGGCCAGCCGTTCGTACAGGTCGTCGAGGTCGACGGCGACGGCGTCGGCCGGCGGCCAGGCCGTGCCGTGCCCGCCGTTCGCCTGGGCGGCAGGGACGGTCGGGGCGGCGAGGGCACGGCCGGGGGATGACGTGTCCGCCCCGGGCGGGGACGTCTGGTCGACCGTGCCCTCGCCGGCCGGCGCGAGCACCCCGGTCGCGTGCCGCGTCCACGGCGCCGTGGTGTGGGCGTCCGGCTCGCCGCGCTCGCCGGCCGGCCGGCCGAAGATGGAGACACCGCGCCGACCTGTCCCGTCCGGCGCATCCACCCTCACCTGCAGCTGGACGTCCACCTCGGTCGGCAGCACCAGCGGGGCCTCGAGGGTGAGCTCCTCGAGGATCTCGGGGGCCCCGGCCGCGGCGACCTCCCCGGCCGCTCCCGCGGCCGCGGGCCGGTGCTTTTCGGCGACTGCCCGCCCGGCATGCAGCGCGAGTTCGAGCAGGGCGGTGCCGGGAAGCAGCACCGTGTCGCCGACCGCGTGGTCGGCGAGCCACGGCTGCTCGGCGAGTGACACCCGGCCCGTCAACGCCACCGCGTCCGAGCCGGCGAGCTCCACCGTTGCGGCCAGCAGGGGATGGTCGGCGCCGCGCAGCCCGGCCGCTGCCAGATCGGCCAGGGCAGTGGGGACCGTCAGCCAGAGACGCCGGCGCTGGAACGGGTAGGTGGGCAGGTCGAGCGTTCGCCGCCGGTCCGAGGCAGGCAGCGCCCTGGCCCAGTCGGCGGGCGCCGCCTGGGTGTGGTGGATCGCGAGGTTGTCCAGGAACCGTCGCATGCCGCCGTCGTCGCGCCGCAGCGTCCCGACGATGCTGACCGAGCGCTGGTCGGTGGACCCGCCCGTGCCGTTCGGTCCGCCCGCTCCGTTCGGTCCACCGGGCGTGTTCGTCCCGTCGGCGTCGTCGCCGCCCGGCTCGACGGTGTGGTCGATGGCGGGGGTGAGGACGGGGTGCGGGCTGACCTCGACGAAGTGCGCGTAACCGGCGCGGGCCAGCGCCGCGATGACCGGGTGGAACTCGACGGTGTCGCGCAGGTTGTCGTACCAGTAGTCGGCGGTCAGGCCGGTGGTGTCGAAAGGCTGCTCGCCCGCCGCGGTGTGGCCGGCGACCGTGGAGAAGAACGGGATCGAGGCGGCGCGCGGCGTGATGTCGGCGAGCGTCTCCAGCAGCGTCTCCCGCAGCGTCTCCACGTGGGCCGAGTGCGACGCGTAGTCGACCGGGATGGGCTTGGCGTTGACGCCGCTCGCGCGGAACCGGGCGAGCGCCTCCCCGGCGGCCTCGGTGTCGCCGGAGACGACGGTGGCCGCGGGACCGTTCGCCGCCGCGATGTCGAGCCGTCCCCGCCATTCGGTCAGGGCCGTGTTGACCTGGTGGGCGGGGAGGGGGATGGAGATCATGGTGCCGGTGCCGGCGAGGTGGCGTAGGGCTTGGGCGCGGGTGGTGACGAGGATGGCGGCGTCGGTGAGGCTGAGGATGCCGGCGGTGTGGGCGGCGGTGATTTCGCCGATGGAGTGGCCGGTGAGGTGGTGGGGGTGGATGTCGTGGGTGGCCAGCAGGTGGGTGAGGGCGGTCTGGAAGGCGAAGAGGGCGGGTTGGACGACGTCGACGCGGTCGAGGGTGGGGGCGTTGGGGTTTTGGTGGAGGACGTCGAGGAGGTTCCAGGTGGTGTGGGGGTGCAGGGCGTCGGCGCAGGCGTGGATGTGGTGGGTGAAGACGGGGTTGGTGGTGAGGAGTTCGCGGGCCATGGCGGGCCATTGGGTGCCTTGGCCGGGGAAGACGAAGACGGTTTTGCCGGTGCCGGTGCCGGTGCCGGTGCCGGTGCTGCTGGTGGGTGGGGTGGTGGTGAGTGCGGGGTGGGGTTGGTTGTGGGTGAGGGCGGTGAGTGCGGGGTGGAGGTCGGTGGTGGTGGTGCCGAGGATGACGGCGCGGTGGGGGAAGTGGGTGCGGGTGGTGGCGAGGGTGTGGGCGAGGTCGGTGGGGTCGGTGTGGGGGTGGTGGTCGAGGTGGGTGGTGAGTTGGTGGGCCTGGTCGCGTAGGGCCTGGGGGGTGCGCGCGGACAACACCCAGGCCAGCACCGGAGCGTCCACGGCGCCCGTGTCCTGCCCGTCCGGTACGCCGGCGCCCGGCGCGGGCGGCTCGGCGCCGGGCGGGGCCTCGGTCAGCACCACGTGGCAGTTCGTCCCCCCGACGCCGAACGAGCTGACTCCGGCGACCAGGGCCTCGGCGGGCCGTGGCCACGCGCCGGCGGAGCTCGCCACCCGCAGTCGAAGCTCCGCCAGCGGGATGTCAGGGTTCGGGTGCTCGAAGTTGAGGCTCGCCGGGATGCGGCGATGGCGGATCGCCAGGGCGGTCTTGAGCAGTCCGACGATGCCGGCCGCCCCCTCGAGATGGCCCACGTTCGTCTTGGCCGAGCCGACCAGGAGCGCCTGCTCGGATGGCCGTCCCGCGCCGAGCACCGCGCCGAGCGCCGCGGCCTCGAGCGGATCGCCGACCGGCGTGCCGGTGCCGTGCAGCTCCACGTACTGCGCGGCGGCCGGGTCGATGCCGGCATCGGCGAACGCGCGGCGGACGGCGTCTCGCTGCGCGTCGGAGCTGGGCACGGTGAGCGCGTCCGTCGCGCCGTCGTTTGTCACGGCGCTGCCGCGCAGCACGCACGTGACGGGGTCGCCGTCGGCCAGGGCGTCGGCGAGCGGCTTGAGCACGACGATTCCGCCGCCCTCGCCACGCACGTACCCGTTCGCGCGCGCGTCGAAGGTGAAGCAGCGCCCGTCCGGGGAGAGCGCGCCGAACCGCTCCACGGTGAGCGTGCTCTCCGGCGTGAGGTTGAGGTTGACTCCGCCCACCAGCGCCAGGTCGGTCTCCCCGCGCCGGATGCTCGTCAGCGCCAGGTGCACGGCGACCAGTGCGGACGCCTGGGCCGCGTCCACGGTGAGGCTCGGGCCGCGCAGGCCGAGCGTGTAGGAGACGCGGTTCGCGAGGATCCCGTGGTTCAGCCCGGTCAGCGTGTGCCGGGTGATCGCGTCCGGGCCGCGCCGGTGGGTGAGCGTCGCGTAGTCGTGGGCGATCGTGCCGAGGAACACCCCGGTCCGGGTACCGGCGAGCGTCCCCGGGACGATTCCGGCATCCTCCAGGGCCTCCCAGCTCAGTTCGAGGACGAGGCGTTGCTGCGGGTCCATCGCGGCGGCCTCGCGGGGGGAGATACCGAAGAACTCCGGATCGAAGGTGTCCACCGCGTCGAGATATCCCGCCGGGCGCGCGGCGGCATCGTGGCGCGCTTCGGTGGACAGGATCGAGGCGCGGGTCCCGGGAATCGGAGTGATGGCGCTCTCGCCGTTCTCCAGAAGGCGCCAGAATGCGCCCGGATTCTCGGCCTTGGGTAGCCGGCAGGCAAGGCCGATGACGGCCACCGCCGAGGTCTCTGATTCGAGCGCGCCGTTTCCGTCCGAACTCATCGTCGCGAACTCCAGCTCTTCCCATATGTACCTGTCACCGACGCCCGATAGGCACGTGGCGGTAGAACGGCGGTTCCGAGGTGGTGCGCGGGGGTGGTCGGCCCGAGGCGTGCCGATCGCCGGCATCGTTGCCGGATGCGCCCGCTCGCCCGCTGACACTGGAGTGACCGGCCGGAGGCGGGGGCGAGACACGGGCGGGACATCGGTCCCGGCGCCCACCCGCTCCAGACTGCTGTTGGCGTCGCATGGCGCTTCACCGACGATTGTTCAGCGCAGTCGCCCGGAGAACCCCTAGCCCGCCCCCTACCCATCCCTATGCCGCCCCCCGGCGGAAACAAAGATGAAGTGGTGTGCCCGGCCGGGAGAACGCCGTCTGGTTAGCTCTCGCCCGGCGCCGCCGGAGTTCGTCCCGCCTTTTTATGTCACGGGTGTGACGGGCGTGTTTACGCCGGCCGTGCGGTTCGCGTTCACGCCCCCGCCCGGCGCTGGAGGGACACTGTTCGTGACGGCATTTCGTTTCACTCGACCGGCGGTGGTGGCCCGTCCGCCCGTCCGCCCGGCGCCCGGCGCCCGGTACCGGCTCGGCTCCGACGGGCTTGTGGGACGACGGCCCTACCGCCACCCGGGCGTCGGCCTGACCCCGGCTGTCACCCCGTGCCTTCGGGTGCCACCGTGCGCCCGAGGCATCCGACGGGGCGGGGGCGTCTCATCTCCGCGCACGTCTGAATAGAGCGGAGAGTAGTCTTCCGATTTCTGGAGAGAGTTGGTCGAGGACGGTCCAGAAGAGGAGCCGCGAGCGATGACGGCGGTACCCCCGACCCGACTCAGGGCCGACGCGCGCCGCAATCGTGACAAGATCATCTGTGTGGCGGTGGGGGCTTTCGTGGACGAGGGCCCCTATCTCCCCATGGAGGAGATCGCCCGGCTCGCCGGGGTCGGCGTGGGCACGCTGTACCGGCACTTCCCCGACCGCGGGGCACTGATCGTGGCAGTGGTCCAGGACAGCCTGGCGACGATGCTCGCCAGGGCCCGCGCCGCCGAGGCCGAGGAGACACACGCCTGGGACGCCCTGGTACGCAGTCTGAGTGGTTCCCGCGAGCTCCGCCTCACGTGGCGCCTGCCGGACCTCTTCCTGTCCGCGACCGGTGCGGCAGTCCGGGCGGACCCGACGATCCGCCGGATCCGGGACGAGCTCACCTCGCTGATCGACAGCCTCGTGCGCGCGGCGCAGGAGGAGGGCTCACTGCGCCCGGACGTCGGGACGGGCGACGTCATCCACCTGTTCTCGCTGCTGCTGCGCGGGCCGCACAAGATGCCTGGCGAGGTGGCCGAGGCCGCCTACGAGCGTGCCCAGGGCGTCATCCTCGACGGTCTTCGCGCCCGGCCGGGCATCTCACTGACCGGCCGGGCCCTGAGCGTCTCCGAGCTCGACGCCGAGTGAAGCCGGGGACACCGGGCCTGCCGATGCCCGGCCGGCGGCCGCGGGGCGCGGTCGCCGGCCGGTGACGTCAACTCGCCGTGATGGCCCGTTCGGGGCAGTTCGCGACGGCCTCCCGCACGGCCTTCTCGAACTCCGCGGGGACCTCGTCGACCTCGACCACCGCGTAGCCGTCGTCGCTGAGGGTGAAGACTTCGGGGCACAGCGTGCAGCAGGTGGAGTGTCCGCAGCAGCCGTCGGCGTCAACGGTGACCTTCATCAGATTTTGCTCTCTGCGAGGGTGAACTCAAGGTTGAGGTGCGTCAGCCCACGCAGGATGAAGGTGGGCAGGTAGCTGTACCGGCGGTCGTCCGCGGGGCCGTGCACGCTCTCGGCGATGCGGATGTCCGTGGTGCGCTCGAGCAGCCGCTCGATGCTCGCGCGGGCCTCGGCGCGGGCGAGCGGGGCTCCGGGGCAGGTGTGGATACCGCGGCCGAACGCCACGTGGTGGCGGGCGTTCGGGCGGGCGACGTCGAACACGCTCGGGTTCTCGAAGCGGCGCGGGTCGCGGTTCGCGGCACCGTTGACGACCATGACGGTGGTGCCGGCGGGCAGGTCGACGCCGCCGACGGTGGTCGGCACCCGGGAGAGGCGGAAGTCGCCCTTGACCGGGCTCTCCAGCCGCAGCGTCTCCTCGATGAAGTTCCCGACGCGCTCCGGCTCGGCCCGCAGCAGCTGCTGGAGCTCGCGGTCCTCGGCGAGGATCTTCAGCGCCGAGGAGAGCAGGCGGACGGTGGTCTCCTGCCCGGCCGAGAACAGGTTCGCCGCCACCCGGACCGCGTCGATGACCTCCGGGGTCGACCCGTCGGGGAACGTCGCCTGCGCCAGGCCGGTGAGGACGTCCTCGCGCGGCTCGCGCCGGCGGTCCTCGATGTACTCGGTGAACTTGCTGTAGAGGAACTCCAGCGGGTTGTGCGCCATGTGGTCGTCGCCGGTGCTGCCGATGCCGCTCTCCTGCGGCTGGCGCTGGAGGCGGTCGAGGAACTCCTCCTGGTCCTCCTCGGGCACGCCCAGCAGGTCGGCGATCACCAGCAGGGTGAACGGCCCGGCGAAGCCGGTGATGAACTCGCCCTCGCCGCCGGCCAGGTACGGCTCGATCATCCGGTCGACGAGCCGCCACATGTGCGCCTCGTTCTCCTTGAGGCGCTTCGGGGTGATCAGCCGCATCAGCAGCGCGCGGTGGGCGGTGTGGGTCGGCGGGTCGAGCGTGGGGAGCTGGTCGCTCATCGGCAGCTCACCGCGGTGCCGCTCGATCAGCTCGGTGACGTCGTCACCCTCGAGCGGGACGGGGAAGCCGGGGAACGGCCCCGTCACCGAGACGCACGAGGAGAAAGCCGCGGAATCGTGGAAAACCTCCACTGCTTCCTCGTACCCTGTCACCATCACCACACCGTGATGATTCTCTCGCTGCACGGGGCACTTGCCCCGCAGCGCGTCGAGGTACGGGTACGGATCCGCGACGAGCTCGTCGTCACGGAAGAAGTCCTTGGCCTCGAGGTCACTCACGGTCTGTGCCGCTCCCTTCGACGTCCTCCGCGCCAGTCTTACACCGGCGTGAGGGCAAGACAAACGACCCGTCCGGCTAGGTACCGGCCATTGGGGTGGGCCCATTGGGGTGGGTATGCCACGGATCGTAGTAGGCCCGACGGGACGGTGCGGCGGACGCCCGTCGCCTCAGCGCACCCGCACCGGGAGTGTGGCCAGCGCGCGGTGGATGAGGCTGGGCAGGTAGACCAGCTCCGACTCGTCGACGGCCAGCTCCAGCGCGGTCGTCCGGTGGACGAGCGCCCCGATGGCCGCCGCCGCCTCGATCCGGGCGAGCGGGGCGCCCAGGCAGAAGTGGATGCCGACGCTGAAGCCCAGGTGCCGGCGGGCCGGGCGCGGCCCGTGGTAGCGGGTGATGTCGAACCGGTCGGGGTCGGTGAACGCCGCCGGGTCGCGGCCGGCGGCGGCGCTGACCAGCAGGACGCCGTCGCCGCGGTCGAACGTGTGCCCGGCGAGCTCGGTCTCCCGGCACGCGGTGCGCATGGTGAACTGCGTCGGCGGGTCGTAGCGCAGCACCTCCTCGACGGCGGAGGGGAGCAGTTCCGGCCGCGCGCGCAGGAGCGCCAGCTGGTCGGGGTGGCGCAGCAGCGAGAGCACCGCCGACCCGACGTAGTTGATGGACGTCTCCATCCCTGCCACGACGAGCAGCGACGAGACGCCGAGCAGCTCGAGCTCGCTGAGCGCGTCGTCGCGGTCGCGGGCCGCGGCCATCCGGCTGATCAGGTCGTCGGTGGGGTTCGCCCGGCGCTGCGCGATCAGCTCCTCGAAGTAGGCCTGGAAATCCTGGGTGGCCTGCCGGCGTGCGACGAGCTCGGCCTCGGTGAGCAGGTTGTCGGGGTCGGTGCCGCGGGCGATGGCCAGCGCCCAGCCGCGCAGCGACGCGCCGACGTCGTCCGGGACGCCCAGCAGGTGACCGAGGGTCGCGCTCGCGATCAGGGCCGCGTACCCGCTGATGACGTCGAGGCTCCCGGTGGCCAGCGCGCCGTCCACCAGCCGGTCGGCGAGGGCCTGGATGCCCGGTGCCATCTGGTTGACGATCCGCGGCGTGAACGCCTTGTTGACCAGCCCGCGCAGCCGGGTGTGGTCCGGCGGGTCCATCCGCAGGAACGACCGCGGGGCGCTCGCCGCGCCGTCCCGGAACGGGCTGATGCCGGCGTCGTAGCCGTGCACCCAGTCGTCGCTCTGCAGCACCGCCTCGCAGTCGGCGTACCGGGTGAGCACCGTCACCGGGATGTCGCCGAGCATGAACGGGCACAGCGGCCGGGCCTCCCGCACCCGCTGGTAGACGGCGTACGGATCGGCCTTGTGGGTCGGATGGAACGCGGTGAACTCCACCGGGGCGGACTCGGCGGCGACCCCTGCGGTGACCTCGGCGGCGACCATGGCTCTCCCACTCCTACGTCGGCGCGGTGCGTGCGGCCGCGCCCGCGCGCACGGGTGCACTCACTCCGCGGCACGCACGATGCAGGACGGCGGCGCCGGGAGACAGCGCCCAGTGCCGAGTCCAATCGGACGATTGCGCCCCGTCGACAGCTGACCGTCCACCGCCGGCCGCGGACCGTCGGTCGCCGGCTGCCGGGCGTCGCTGATGGATCGATACGAGATGCCAATGGGGCTCGCCATCCGCGCTCGGCCGGGGTCACGATGCAGCGCGACGACTCGTTGGTCGACACCGACGCACCGGGAGACCGCCGACCATGGACCGAACCTTGGACCGGGACCGCACCACCGACACCGTCGTCGCGGCCGACCCGCCTGATCAGGCCCGGCGCCTGCGTGATCTCGCCGATCTCGTCGAGCACGGGCTGCGGGCCGGCATCGGCGTCGGCCACTCCCTCGGCGTCACGCTCGCCGAGCTGGGCGACGGCTCGTCCACCTGGACGCTCACCCCGTCGCCGGCCGCGGCGAACGCGATGATGACCGTGCACGGCGGGGTTATCAGCACCCTGATGGACACCGCGATGGGCAGCGCGGTCTACACTCGCCTGCCCGCCGGAGTGCTTTACACGACGCTGGAGCTGAAGGTGAACTTCATCCGGCCGGTCGCGCTGGACGGCGGCATGCTCACCTGCGTCGCGACGGCCGTCCACGTCGGGCGCCGCACGGCGACGGTCGAGGCCCGCGTCACCAACCCGGCCGGTGCCCTGGTCGCGCACGGCTCGTCCACCTGCCTGCTGTTCGAGGTCGCCGGCCCCGCCGCGGGGCCGAGCACGGAGCCGGCCGCGGGGCCGGCGTGACGGGCCCCGCCACGAGCACACCGCACGCTGCCACGAGTGCGCCGCACGCTGTCGCGGGCGCGCCCGGCGCGCCCGACGCGGAGGCTGCGCTCGCGCAGGCCGTGATCGAGTCCTTCGATCCGGCGTGGCGGCATGACCCCTATCCCGCGTACGGCACGCTGCGCCGGGCCGGCACCTTCCTACCGGGCCCGCTGGCCGGCACCATGCTCGTCCCCGGCCATGCCGAGTGCGCCGCCATCCTCGCCGACCCGGTGTGGAGCCACGCCGAGGAGTCGGAGCTGCTCCACCCGGACAGTGACGTCGAGCTGCCCGGCTCGTTCCTGTGGATGGAGCCGCCGGACCACACCCGGCTGCGCGGCCTGGTGAGCCGGGCGTTCACCCCGCGGACCATCGAGGCGACCCGCCCGCTGGCCCGCCAGGTCGTGGACGGGCTGATCGACGACGCCCTGGCGGCGGGGGAGCTGGACCTGATCGAGGGGCTCGCCTACCCGCTGCCGCTGACCATGATCTGCGAGCTGCTCGGGGTGCCCGTCTCCGAGCACCCCGCGGTGCGCCGGATGTCGGCCGGGATCGCGCGCGGGCTCGACCCCGACGTCCTGCTCTCACCGGCCGAGCTCGCCGCGCGGACCGCCGCCGTGGAGGAGTTCCGCGAGTTCTTCGGCGCGCTCGTCACCGCCCGCCGGGCCGACCCCCGCGACGATCTGATCAGCGCGCTCGCCCAGGTGCACGCCGAGGGTGACCGGCTCACCACGACCGAGCTGCTCGGCACCCTGCTGATCCTCGTGGTCGCCGGGCACGAGACCACCGTCAACCTGATCGGCAACGGGGTGCTCGCGCTGCTGCGCGACCCCGCGCAGCTCGACGCGCTGCGGCGCGATCCCGGGCTCGCGCTGCCCGCGGTGGAGGAGATCCTGCGGTTCGACGCGCCGGCGCAGGTGACCACGCGCACCGCCCGGGCGGAGGTGACCGTGGCGGGCCGGACGTTCACCCCCGGCGAGGCCGTCATCTGCATGCTCGGCTCGGCCAACCGTGACCCCCGCGCCTTCGACCAGCCTGACGAGTTCCTCGTCGACCGCTACGCGGGCGGCGCGCGGGTGAGCCGCCATCTCGCCCTCGGGATGGGCCTGCACTACTGCCTGGGCGCCCCGTTGGTCCGGCTCGAGGTCGGTGAGGCGCTGCGGGGCATCGCCACCCGCCTGACCGGGATGACCCTGCTGGCCGATCCGCCGCCGTACCGGCCGAACATCGTCGTCCGTGGGATGTCGTCGCTGCCTGTGCGGGTCACCGGCCGACCCGGCTGATCTGGCTGATCCGCACTTCGGTCCCGGCGATACGGCAATTCCATGAATTGAGGTGCAGAACACATTTCAGGTCCGGATTGTTACAATGTGAAAGGTTCTGTGCCGTCTCGGTGGTGGCCGCCCGCAGCGCCATGTATTCCGAACAATTACTCGCGCCTTACTCCGACTTCATCGCCTGTTACCCCTGCTGGCTATACTTGCCGATTGGGGGATTAGGGAGGAAGTTCGTGGAGTTTCGACATCTGGTTTCTTTCCTCGCCATTGCCGAAGAAGTCCATTTTGGCCGGGCCGCCCGGCGACTGAACCTGACACAGCCCTCACTGAGCCAGCATCTCGCCCGTCTCGAGCGCGAGGTCGGCGTGCAACTGGTCGCCCGCACCTCGCGTGAGGTCCGTCTCACCCCCGCGGGCCAGGCCTTCCGGGGTGAGGCCAAGAGAATCCTCGAGCTGAAGCGCCGCACCCTCGAAATCACCCGCGACACCGCCGCCGGCCGCGCCGGGAAAATCAACATCGGGTTCAACCTGCCGGCCGGGCACCGGATTCTCCCGCCCACGCTGGCCCGCCTGCACAACTCCCACCCGGGCCTGCAGCCCCGACTGTGGGAGCGGCGGACCGGGCCGCAGATCAAGAGCCTGCTCAGCGGGGAGCTCGACGTCGGCTTCATCTTCGGCCTGCCGCCGACCTCGAGCCTGCACTCGATGGAGGTGCTGCGGGTCCGCATCCTGGCCGTCGTCGGCGAGCACCACGAGTGGGCCGAGCGCGACCAGGTGCCGTTCTGCGAGCTGGAACGGCAGGGCTGCCTGCTGTTCCACCGGGCGCAGTGCCCCGCGCTGTACGACACGATCTCCCGGTCGGCCGACCGGGCCCGGATCAAGCTGCGGGTCGTCGCCGAGGTCGACGACCCGGGGGCGAGCGCGCTGCTGGTGACCACCCGCCCGGTGGTCGGCTTCGCGTCCCGGGAACGCGCGCTGGGAATCGCCGGATCGCGGGCGGTTCCACTGGTCGACCCCGTTCCGACCCTGCCCGTCCATGTCGTGTGGCGTCCGCCGCGCACCCGGCTGGTCGAAACGCTGCTCGAGAGCCTGGAAAGCGCGGCCGGCGACTGGGAATCCGCCGAGACGCCTGAGGAGAAGGTCGATTGGGTGCGGGAGCGGGGGCGATCGAATATCCCGATGGTCGCGCCCGCGCCGGTCCGCCCGGCAGTAAACGCCGTTACCGTCGCAGGAAATCGCCTGAACTAGGCCCCGGTCCGAAGTGGGATTTCCGTCGGAGGTCGCCTGTGTCCTCGCCCCCGTCCACCGTGGATCGAGCCGAACAGCGGCAGACGCTGACGCTGACGGTCCGCGCCCGCCGCCACGTCGCCGAGGATGTCGTCTGTTTCGATCTGGCCGATCCGACCGGCGCGGCATTGCCGCCCTGGACACCCGGCGCGCATGTCGACGTCACGGTGCGGCCGGGGACGGTGCGGCAGTACTCGCTGTGCGGTGATCCAGCGGATCGCCACCACTGGCGGATCGCGGTGCTGCGGGAGGCCGCCGGCCGCGGCGGTTCGGTGCACCTGCACGACCGGGTCGGTGTCGGCGCGCTGCTGCCGGTCGGGCAGCCGCGCAACGCGTTCCCCCTGGTCGCCGCGCCGCGCTACCTGCTGGTCGCCGGCGGGATCGGCGTCACCCCGCTGCTGCCGATGATCGACGAGCTCGCCGCGCGCGGCGCCGAGTGGCGGCTGCTCTACGGCGGGCGCCACCGCGCGGCGATGGCCTTCGCCGACGACCTCGCCCGCCACGGCGACCGGGTCGTCCTGCACCCGCAGGACACCCACGGGCTGCTTCCCCTCGGCCCCGTCCTGGATGGCCTGCGTGCCTCCGGCGAGCACGAGGAGACGGCGGTCTACTGCTGCGGGCCCGAGGGTCTGCTCGGGGCCATCGAGGGGCACTGCGCGCAGTGGCCCGCCGGCGCCCTGCACGTCGAGCGGTTCCACCCCGCCGAGCCCGCCCACCGCGACACCGACGGCGCCTTCGAGCTGCGCCTGGCCCGTAGCGGGCGGGTGCTGCGGGTCGGGCCCGGGCAGTCGGTCCTGGAGGTGCTGGAGGCGGCCGGGGCCGCCGTCACCTCCTCCTGCCGGGACGGTACATGCGGCACCTGCGAGACGCCGGTGGTCGAGGGCGGTGTCGACCACCGTGACACCGTCCTGACCCCGGCCGAGCGCGACGGCGGCCGGACGATGATGGTCTGCGTCTCGCGCGGCCTGGGCGGACGTCTCGTCCTGGACATCTGAAATACACCCCGAGGATTTCCATCGCTATTCCAGCGGTCGTTTTGTGTGGCCGGTAATCCATGTCGCCAATCGGTTCATCCGAATGTGCAATGGGCCTTCCCTGAAAACTCGTTCCGCTCATATTCTTCAGCCGCCGGACAAGGGGTCTGACCAGGGAGGACGGCCGGCACAAACGCTGCCGGGACGGCCCGTCCCAGGCGTGTGGACGGCGGAACGTCAGTGCTGTGTCGGGGAGGAGCCACCACCGTGGGCAGGATCGAGCTCGACGGGCTGACGAAGAGATACGGCGACGTCGTCGCCGTGGACGGCGTCAGCCTCGACATCGCCGACGGCGAGTTCCTGGTGCTGCTCGGCCCGAGCGGCTGCGGGAAGTCCACCCTGCTGCGGCTCGTCGCCGGCCTGATCACGCCGTCCGGCGGCCGGGTGCTGCTCGACGGCCGGGACATCACCCACGCCCCGCCCGCCCGGCGCGACCTGGCGATGGTCTTCCAGAGCTACGCCCTGTACCCGCACCTGACCGTGGCCCGCAACATCGGCTTCCCGCTGCGCGCGGCCCGCACGCCCCGCGCCGAGGTCCGCCGCCGGGTCGAGGAGGTCGCCGCGCTGCTCGAGCTCGGCCCGCTGCTCGACCGCCGGCCGCGGGAGCTCTCCGGCGGCCAGCGCCAGCGGGTCGCCGTCGGCCGGGCGATCATCCGCGACCCGCGGGCGTTCCTGATGGACGAGCCGCTGTCGAACCTGGACGCCAAGCTGCGCCAGGCGACCCGGGCCCAGTTCCGGATGCTGCACGAGACCCTCGGCAGCACCGTCCTCTACGTCACCCACGACCAGGTCGAGGCGCTCAGCCTCGCGACCCGGATCGCGATGCTCGACGACGGGCGCCTCGAGCAGCTCGGCACGCCGACCGAGGTCTACGACACCCCGGCCTCGGTGTTCGTCGCCGGCTTCCTCGGCTCCCCGCCGATGAACCTGCTGCCCGCCCGGGTGGAGTGCCACGACGGCCGGGTGCGGGTGCTCGCCGACGACGTCGAGGTCGACCTGTGGCCCGGCGAGGACGTCGAGGCCCGCGACGTGATCCTCGGGATCCGGCCCGAACACCTCCACCTGATGGCCGCCGAGGGCCCGGCGGGCCCGGGCGGGATGCCGCGGCTGCGCGGTGTCGTGCGGGCGGTGGAGAACCTCGGCGCCGAGGAGTCCGCGCAGTGCGCGGTCGGCGGCGCCCTCGTGCACTTCCGGGGCGCCCGCCCCCTCGGGCTGGCCGCCGGCCAGCCCGTCGCGCTCACCACGGCGCGCGACCACATCCACCTGTTCGACCGGCACAGTGGCCGGCGGCTCGCCTGGCGCCCGCTGGCCGACCACGAGCCGGCCGCGGCACTCCACGACGGCGTGACCACTCATCAAAGGAGCTCGACGTGAAACGACGGCGCTTTGCCCGGGGCGTGGCGGCCGCCTGCGCTGCCGCGCTCGCCCTCACCCTCGCCGCCTGCGGATCCGACGACGACGCCGACGCGGGCGGAACGTCCACCGCCGGGGTCGTGCCCGAGCTCGGGCCGGATCAGAAGGTCTCGATCGTCTTCGAGAGCTACAACCTCGCCCAGCCCGGCCCGTGGACGGACACCTTCAACGGCCTGATCGCCGACTTCGAGAAGGCCCACCCGAACATCTCGGTCACCGCGCAGAAGCCGCAGACCTCCACCCTGAAGGGCTACGGCTCGGCGTCGACCGCCAGCATCCAGGCCCAGATCGCCACCGGCAACGCCCCCGACGTCGCCCAGCTCACCTTCGGCGACCTCGGCTACACCGCGACCGCGCTCGGCGCGAAGCCGCTCGACGACATCGTCGGGCGCGACGCCGTCCAGGAGAACTTCGCCGGCACCCACCCGTTCGCGCCGACGGCGCGAACCCTCGGCGACGTCGACGGCAAGACCTACGGCGTGCCGTTCGTCTTCTCCACCCCGGTGCTCTACTACAACGCCGACCTGTTCACCCAGGCCGGCCTCGACCCGGAGAAGCCGCCGACGACCTGGGACGAGTTCAAGACCGCCGCGCTGGCCATCAAGGCGAAGACCGGCAAGAACGGCGGTTACATCGACTGCTTCACCAAGGTCTCCGGTGACTGGTGCTACCAGGCGGTGGTGGCCTCCAACGGCGGCTCGGTGATCTCCGAGGACCGCACCAAGCTCACCTTCGCCGAGGCGCCCGCGGTGCAGGCGGTCGAGATGGCGCAGGACCTGGTCAACTCCGGCGCCAGCCCGAAGCTGTCGCAGGACCAGGCCTACCCGGCGTTCGCCCGCGGTGAGATCGGCATGATCGTCGAGACCAGCGCGGCGCAGGGCACCTTCATCAAGGGCGCCGGCGGCGCCAAGCCGCCGTGGACGCTGCGCGCCACCGTCATGCCGAGCTTCACCGGCAAGCCGGTCGTGCCGACGAACTCCGGGGCGGCGCTGTTCATGTTCGCCAAGGACGCCGCGAAGCAGCGGGCCGCCTGGGAGCTGATCACCTACCTGACCAGCGACGCGGCCTACACGCAGATCACCAGCAAGATCGGCTACCTGCCGCTGCGCACCGGGCTGCTCGACGACCCGAACGGGCTGAAGACCTGGGCCGCGGAGAACCCGCTGGTCCAGCCGAACGTCGACCAGCTCGCGAAGCTGAAGCCGTGGGTGTCCTTCCCGGGCAACAACTACGTCCAGATCCGCACCGGGATGCTCGAGGCGGTCGAGAGCGTCGTCTACAGCGGCGCCGACCCGCAGAAGACGCTCACCGACGCCCAGAACCAGGCCGCGAAGCTGCTGCCCCGGTCCTGACCGTCCGCCTGTTCCGCCTGTTCCACCTGTGTGCCCGTCCCGCCCGCCGTGCCGGTCCCGCGCGGCGGGCGGGACGCCGTCCGCACCGACCTGCCGTATCGAACTGAACTGCCGTAGCGAGCTGGAGGAAGGGTGATGACCGGAGCCTTCGTCGAGATCGACGCGCTGCCCCGGCCGTCGGCGACGGCCGTACCGGTCGCGGCGGCGCGGCCGTCGCCGGCCCGGCGGCTGCTGCGGGCGCTGCCGCCGTACCTGTTCCTGCTGCCCGCGATCGGCTGCCTGGCGGTGTGGACGTACCGGCCGCTCGCCGCCGCGGTCAACCTGTCGTTCTTCTCCTGGAACCTCCTGCCGACCACGCCGAAGGAACCCGTCGGGCTGGACAACTACCGCCGGCTGCTCGAGCTGCCCGACCTGTGGCACGCCCTGTGGCTCACCGCGGCGATGACGCTGGCGCTGCTGCTGTTCACCGTCGCGCTGCCGACCGTCGTCGCCCTGTGGACGTCCGCCATCCGCGGCCGCGGCCGCGCCGTCTACCGGGCCATGATCTTCGCGCCGGTCCTGGTCCCGCCGGTGGCGGGCGCCGCGGTGTGGCAGTGGATGCTCGACCCGACCAGCGGCGCGGTGGACCGGCTGATCGGA
Source organism: Parafrankia sp. BMG5.11 (assembly GCF_004337455.1). Taxonomy (NCBI): domain Bacteria; kingdom Bacillati; phylum Actinomycetota; class Actinomycetes; order Frankiales; family Frankiaceae; genus Parafrankia; species Parafrankia sp. BMG5.11. The sequence continues at coordinate 20,992 of NZ_SJXI01000117.1, forward strand.
CATCCGATCAACTGGATCCACGAGCCGGGGCCGGCGCAGATCGCCATCGTCGTGATCACCGGGTGGCACCTGCTCGGCTTCGCCGTCCTCGTCGTCAGCGCCGGCCTGGCGGGCATCGACGACGAGTACACGGCGGCGGCGATGCTCGACCGGGCCTCGCGCTGGCAGACCACCCGGTGGATCACCCTGCCGCTGCTCTCCCCGACGCTGGTGTTCCTCGCGCTGATGACCGTGCTGATGTCCGGCCAGCTCACGTTCCCGCTGATCGACACCCTCACCCAGGGCGGCCCGGACTCCGCCACGACGAACGTCTACTACCTGCTCTGGGAGTGGGGCTTCCAGAACTTCGACGCCGGCTTCGCGGCCAGCGCCGGACTGCTGTTCTTCGTCGCGTTCGGGGTGGTCGCCATCGGGCTCGTCCGCCTCTCCGACCGACTGACCTTCCACGACAACTGACGCCCGCCGGCCGTCGGCGAGGCGCGACAGGCGGCTGACGGCCGGCACGATCACTGAAGGGGGCTCGCCATGGCGGTGGCCGAAACGACCGCGCCGGCACCGGCGCGCGGGGAACCGTCCGCCGTCGCGGACCTCGCCGGCGAGACCGGCGCGCGGGTGTGGCTGCGCACCGCCGTCGGCCACGGTGTCCTCGCCGCGCTGAGCCTCGCCTGTATCTTCCCGATCTACTGGATGTACGCCACCTCGCTGCGCCGGCCGGAGGAGGTCTACAACGTCTCCCTGTTCCCGTGGCCGCTCTCCGTCGGCAACTACACACACGTCTGGGACGTCATCCCGATCGGCCGGCTGATCCTCAACACGTTCGCCGTGGCCGCGCTGATCTCCGTCGGCCAGCTCCTCGTCGGCCTGCTGGCGGCCTACGCGTTCACCGCCTGGCGCTTCCGCGGCCAGACCGTGCTCTACCTGGCGTTCGTCGGGACGTGGCTGGTGCCGTTCCAGGTGACGATGCTGCCGAACTACACCCTGCTGTACCGCCTGGGCCTGCTGAACACGCTCGCCGGCGTGATCGTCCCGAACCTCGCCTCCGCGCTCGGCGTGCTCCTGCTGCGCCAGCACATGGCCAGCTTCCCCCGCGACCTGCTCGACGCCGCCCGCATGGACGGGCGGTCGTCCTGGTCGATCCTGTGGACGGTCGTCGTGCCCAACCTGCGCGCCCCGCTGGCCGCGCTCAGCATCGTGCTGTTCATCAACGCCTGGAACGACTACTTCTGGCCGGCGCTGGTGCTCCAGCGCGCCGACTCGGTCGTCCAGCTCGGCCTGCGCGGCCTGTTCGTCGGCGTGGAAGGCCCTGACTGGGGTGGATTGATGGCGGGCTCCGGCCTCGCCTGCCTGCCCATCTTCGGGATCTACCTGCTCCTGCAGCGGCACGTCGTCGGCGCCTTCGTCCGTTCCGGCCTCAAGTAAGGCCCGCTGACACCGATCCGGCTGGGTATCGTTCGATGCTGTTCCGCGGGTGAGGTCCGGCACGGAACCCGCTCACCGCAGGTACGACGGCACAGGGGATCTCACGCATGCGCATCGGTCTGATGATCGGCTCGGACAGGGACCGGGCGGCCCGGGAGCGGGTGGCTGGCTTCGTCGCGGACGCGAGGGCGGCCGAGAGCCTGGGCTTCACCTCAATGTGGATTCCGCAGGTGCCCGGCGCCTTCGACGCGCTCACCGTCGTCGCTCTGATGGGGCAGGCGACCGAGCGGATCGAGCTGGGCACGGCGGTCGTCCCGCTCCAGACACGGCACCCGGTGGCGACGGCGCAGCAGGCGCTGTCCACGCAGGCGATCTGCGGCGGGCGCCTCGCGCTGGGGGTCGGGCCGTCGCACCACTGGATCGTCGAGGAGCAGTTCGGCCTGCGCTACGAGCGCCCGGCGCACCTCACGCGGGACTACCTCGAGGTGCTGAACGCGGCGTTCGCCGGCCAGAATCGGATCGACGTCGAGAACGACACCTACCGGGTCCACAGCCCGCTCGACGTCACCGACGGCGCCCCGCCCGCGATCCTGTTGGCCGCGCTCGGGCCGGTGATGCTGGGCATCGCCGGCGCGAACGCCACCGGAACGGTCCTGTGGATGGCGGACGAGCGCGCGGTCGGTGACCACGTGGTCCCGCGGATCACGAAGGCCGCGGTCGACGCCGGCCGCCCGGCTCCCCGGGTCGTCGCCGGTGTTCCCGTGGCACTGTGCCCGAACAGCGAGGTCGACGCCGCGCGCGAGCTGGCCGAGCAGACCCTCGGTCACGCCGAGACCTCACCGAACTACCTGCGGCTGCTCGAGCGCGGCGACGCCCGCGGCGTGGGCGACGTGATGGCCGCCGGGGACGAGGCCGCCATCCTCGACCGGCTGCGCGCCTACCGGGACGCGGGCGTCACCGACTTCGTGGCCCGGCCCATCCCGCTCGGCACCGACCCCGCCGCCCGCGCTGCCTCCCGGCGCCGGACGACGGAGTTCCTGGCCACCCTCACCCCGGAGCTCTGAACCCAGCTCCAGAGCCCCGGTCCGGCCTCGCGTTCGGGATCACGGGTGCGCGACCGGCTGGACGGCGACGGGGGGGGACCCTGTCCGACCTCCCGCTCGCGGCTCCCGCACCACACCGGGCCGACGGACCGTTGTCTGTGGCCGTGCCTCCTCGCACTTTTGCGTCGTGCTCGCCGTTTCAGGGGCGAAGCACCGGGTCGCAACTCCCGAAACAGCGAGCGCGACATCAAACGGCGAGAAGGGTGAGGGCCCCTGCGCCGGTGTCGGTTCTCTGGTCAGCGGGTCAGGGACTCGATCAGGACGGTGTCGTGTTCGGCGGCGACGAAGCGGGGGTGGTCGAGCAGCTCGCGCAGGAAGCCCGTGGTGGTGACGACACCGGGACCGTCAGCGTGCAGCTCGTCGAGCGCACGGCGCATCCGGGCCAGGGCCCGCGGGCGGTCAGGGGCCCAGACGACCACCTTCGCCACCAACGAGTCGTAGTAGGCCGGGATGCGGTACCCGGGGGCGGCGTGCGTGTCGACGCGGACGAACGGGCCGGCCGGGACGGTGAACTCGGTGAGCGAACCCGGCGCGGGGGCGAAGTCGCGACGCGGGTCCTCGGCGTTGATCCGGCACTCGATCGACACCCCGCGCGGGTCGACGTCGTCCTGGCCGTAGCCCAGCGGCTCGCCCGCGGCGATCCGGATCTGCTCGGCGACCAGGTCGAGCCCGGTGACCATCTCGGTGACCGGGTGCTCCACCTGCAGCCGGCAGTTGACCTCCATGAAGTAGAACCGGCCCGCGCCGTCCACGAGGAACTCGAAGGTGCCCGCGCCGACATACCCGCTGGCCAGGGTGCCGCGGACGGCGGCCGCACACAGCGGCTCGACGATCTCGGCCGGCAGGGCCGGCGCCGGAGTCTCCTCGACCAGCTTCTGGTGCCGGCGCTGCAGCGAGCAGTCCCGGGCGCCCAGGTGGACGGCCGCGCCGTGCGCATCGGCGAGCACCTGGACCTCGACGTGCCGCGCCGAGGCCAGGTAACGCTCGACGTACAGGCGGCCGTCCCCGAACACCGCCTGGGCGGTGGAGCGGGTGTGCCGGTAGGCGCGCTCGAAGCCGTCCGGATCGTGCACGACGCTCATCCCGCGCCCGCCGCCGCCGGCCGCCGCCTTGATGATGACCGGGTAGCCGATCTCGGCCGCCACCTGCGCGGCCTGTTCGGGGTGGTCGGGGGTGTCCCGGCTGCCGGGCAGCAGGGGCAGCCCGGCCTCGGACATGATCCGACGGGCGACGGCCTTGTCACCGAGGCGGGCCATCACCTCGGCCGGCGGGCCGATGAACGTCAGGCCCTCGGCCGCGCAGATCTCGGCGAAGTCGGGATTCTCGGAGAGGAACCCGTACCCGGGGTGGACGGCGTCGGCGCCGCGGATACGGGCGGCCTCGACGACCGCCGGGATGTTGAGGTAGCTGTCCCGGGACGGCCCCGGGCCGATCTGGACGGACTCGTCGGCGAAGGAGACGACGGCGGAGTCCCGGTCCGCCGACGAGTGGGCGGCCACGGTGGCGATGCCCAGCTCGCGGCAGGTGCGCGCGACCCGCAGCGCGATCTCCCCGCGGTTCGCGATCAGGACCTTCTTGATCACGAGGTCCCGCCGGTGGACGTGGCGACGTCGAGGGTGAGCAGCGGTTCGCCGTACTCCACCGGGGTGGTGTCGGCGACCAGGATCTCCCGGACCCGCCCACCGCGCTCCGCCTCGACCGGGATCATCAGCTTCATCGCCTCGATGATCCCGACCTGCTGGCCGGCGACGACGGTGTCCCCGGGGCGGACGAACGGGTCCGCGCCCGGCTCGGGCGCGTGGTAGAAGACGCCGACGGTGTGTGCCGGGATGACGAACGCGAGTGCGTCGTCGTCCGCCGGACCGGCCGGTGCCGCGGCACCAACACCGGCGTCAGCGCCCGACGCGGCGGAACCGTTGGTGTCGCTGGGCGCGGCGCTGACTGAGCCGAGACCGCCGGAGCCGTTGGCCTGCGAGGGCGTGCTGTGTTGACCGGGACCGTCGGAGCCGGTGGCCCCGCCCGGCCCGGCCCAGTCGACCTCCAGGGAGACGTCGCCGACGGTCACCCGCACCCGGCTGACCGGCCGCGCGCCGCGCGCGCCGACCTCCAGCGCCTCCTGGCGCAGCACCGCCAGCACCGTGCCGATGTCACCGTGCCCGTTCGCCGTCGTCGTGGACCGGCCGTTGGCCGTGGACGTGGTCATGACGCGCGCCTCGCATCGTCGAGATCGGCATGGGTCCGTCCCGCGCCGAGTGGTGGACGTGCCGCCGGGACGACGGGAGCCGGGGCCGGGGTACCGAAACGGCGGAACCGGGCCCGTCGGGCCGTCACCAGCGTCGGCGGGTCCAGCGGCGTCAGCTCGGCGAGCGCGCCGGTGAGAGCGGCCCGCAGCGCGTCGGCGGCGGCCAGAGGGTCGACGTCCGCGCCGCCGTCGGGCTCGGGGACGACCCCGTCGACGATCCCGGCGGCCAGCAGCGCGCGGGCGTCGACCCGCAGCGCCGCGGCCGCGTCCGGCCCGGCCGCCGGGTCCTTCCACAGGATGGCGGCGCAGCCCTCGGGGCTGATCACCGAGTAGATCGCGTTCGCGCACATCAGCACCCGGTTGGCGACGGCCAGGGCCAGCGCCCCGCCGCTGCCGCCCTCGCCGGTCACGACGGCGACGACGGGCACGGGCAGCCCGGCCATCACCCGCAGGTTCTCGGCGATGGCGACGGCCTGCCCGTTCTGCTCTGCCTCGATGCCGGGGTGCGCGCCGGCGGTGTCGATGAGGGTGATCACCGGCAGGCCCAGCTTGGCGGCCAGCCGCATCACCCGCGCGGCCTTGCGGTAGCCGCCGGGCGAGGGCATGCCGTAGGAGCGGGCGGCGAGCTCGGTGGCGGTGTGGCCCTTCTGCGTGCCGATGACGACGACGGGCGTCCCGTCGAGGCGGCCGAGCCCGGCGACCATCGCCGGGCAGTCGGTGGCGGCCCGGTCGCCGTGCAGCTCGGTCCAGTCCTCGACCAGCGCGCCGATGTAGTCCAGCGTGCTGGGCCGGCCCAGCCTGCGGGCGAGCCGCACGGCCTCCCACGGATGGCGGTCCGCCAGCCGCGCCGGATCCCGCACCACACCGTCACCGCCGTGGCTTGCGCCGCGGCTGTCGCCGGCACCGCGCCCGTCGCCAGCGCTGTGCCCGTCGCCGGGCGTGACCGGCGCGGTGCCGGGGCGGCGGGTGGCGACGCCGAACAGACGGGCCAGCGTCGGGCGCAGCTGCGCCCGCGGGCTGATCAGGTCGACGACGCCGTGCGCCAGCAGGAACTCCGCGGTCTGGAAGCCGGGTGGCAGCGTCTGCCGGATGGTCTGCTCGATCACCCGCGCCCCGGCGAAACCGAGCCGTGCCCCGGGCTCGGCGACGATGACGTCGGTCAGCGTCGCGAACGAGGCCGCGACCCCGCCGAACGTCGGGTCGGTGATGAGGGAGACGGTGAGGATGCCGGCCTCGTCGAGTTGGCCGATCGCCTGGGCCGTCTTCGCCATCTGCATCAGCGACAGCGCGCCCTCCTGCATCCGCGCGCCGCCGGAGGCGGTCACCAGCAGCAGCGGGGTGCGCTCGCGCAGCGCGATCTCACAGGCGCCGGTGATCGCCTCGCCGACGGCGGCGCCGAGGCTGCCACCGAGGAAGCGGAAGTCCATCACCGCGGTGACGACCGGGGCACCCTCGATCCGTCCACGGGCCACCACGACCCCCTCGGGCAGCCCGGTGGACGCCCGCGCCGAGCGCAGCCGGTCGGCGTACGGGCGGGTGTCGACGAACTGCAGCGGGTCGGCCGCGGTGACCGGGGTGTCGACCACCTCGACGGAGTCCTCGTCGAGCAGCAGTGCGATCCGCTGCGTCGCGGTCAGCCGGGCGTGCCAGCCGCATTCGGGGCAGACGTGCCCGCCGCGGGCGAACCGCCGGCCGTAGATCATCCGGCGGCAGCCGTCACAGACGAGCCATTCCGCCGTCCCGAGATCCGCCTCGGGCCGTTGCCGGGTTGCCGATGCTGTCATGGTGCCTGCTCTCCCGGATCGGAATCTGGTCGCGGCAGGTGCGGCCGCGGCACGTAGGTCGTGGCGAGCGCCGGCAGCCGGACGCCGGCCTGGGCCAGCGCGGCGGCCCGGCTGGTGAACGCGGCGCCGCGCATCAGCTCGGCGGCGATCACGGCGGCGTGCCGGTTCGCCAGCGGCTCGAGCGCGCTGGCGCGCACCCAGGTGTTGAAGGCGCCCATCGCCGGGCCGCACCAGATCTGGTAGTCGGCGACCCGGTCCGGGACGCCGGTGATGCTCCAGCCCGACGACAGGCCGAGATACCAGCGGAAGACCAGCGCCATCCGCCGCTTCGGGCTCTCTCGGGCGCGTTCGATCTGCTCGGGGTCGCGGGTGCTGAAGAAGGTGACGGTGTCCGCCCAGACCTCGTCGAGGGACCGGCGGAAGATCCGCTGTTCCAGGCCGGCGCGCTCGTCGGCGGGGATCTCGTCGAGCCCGTCGAAACGGCGGTACAGGTCGTAGAGCCGGCGGGCCTTCGACGCGAACATGGTGCCCCGGCCGAGCACCTGGACGTCCGCGCCGATCTCGAACATGTCCGCCGACGGCGCCTGGACGCAGTCGGTGACCCCGGCCTGCGCCAGCAGCGTCTTGGTGGCCGGCGACTGCGCCGCCTCGACGGAGGCCTGGTTCACCGAGCCGGTGACCACGTAGTCGGCGCCGAGCGTGAACGCGGCGGCGACGGCGCGCGGGGTGCCGAGCCCGCCGGCCGCCCCGATCCGCACCGTGCGCGCCCCGGAGTCGCGGCGCAGGCTGTCGCGCAGCGCGAGCAGCTCGGGCAGCAGGACGGGCAGCGGCCGGCGGTCGGTGTGCCCGCCGGAGTCGGCCTCGCCGGTGATGTCGTCGGCCATCGCCACCGTCGCCGCCAGCTCCGCCTGCTCGGCGCTGACCAGCCCCTGCTCCACCAGCGGACGGACCAGCGCGGCCGGCGCGGGCCGCAGGAACAACTCGGCGACCTCGGTGCGCGACACCTTGGCGACGACCCGGTTGTCGGCGACGACCCGGCCGTCGGGGCCGCGGCGCAGCCCGGCGATCCGGTAGCGCACCACCTGCGGGGTGAGGTCCAGGAACGCCGACGCCTCGACGCAGCGCACCTGGTGGCGCAGGCAGGCGTCGACGACGTCGCGCTCCATCGCCGCCTCGGTCGGGCTGTGGATCAGGTTGCAGCCGAACGCCAGGCCCGGTGCCCGCCGGCGGATGTCGGCCAGCGCGTCGTCGACCCGGGCGGCGACGACGCCGGCCGCGCCGAACGAGGCCAGGAAGCCCGCCCGGGCCAGCGCGACGACCAGGTCGGCCGACGCGATGCCGTTAGCCATCGACCCGGCCATGTACGCCTGGGCGACCTGGTGGTCGCGGCGGAACGCCGGGGCGCCGAGGCGCTCCGGCGGCAGCGGGCCGACCGCGGCCAGGACCCGCCCGGCCGCCGCGGCGACCCGCTCGTCGCCGGTGACGCCGAGCCCAGCCGCGTCCTGCACGACGTAGCAGGGCCGCTCCAGATCGGCGAGCACCCGGTGGATGTCGGCCGGCCGCCGGGCGAGTGCCCCGGCCGCGCCGGGGTGGGCCGTGGCCGGCCGGGCCGCCGCGGGGCGGGGGGCGGGCGCGACCGGGGTCACCATGACGGCGCGCCCTCGTCACGCAGCTCCACGGCCACGTCGATCAGCTCGTAGATGCGCATCGTCGGCTTCCACAGACTCGCGTCGGCGGTGACGCGGACCCGTCCGGGCCGGTGGCTGACGTCCTTGATGTGCACCTCCAGGGTGAACGTCCCGTCGGTGGGCAGGAGCTGGCCGCGGTACTTCCACTGCAGGGGCACGCCCACGGGCAGCACGAACCCGGGCCGGGTGAGGCCGGCGAGGTGCCCGGCGTCGATGACCCACTCCTGCATGGCCTGGATGACCGCCTCCACCCCGAGCGAGCCGGGGATGACCGGGTCGAGGTAGAAGTGCCGGGCGAAGAACCAGTCCGCCGGGTCGATCGGCCGCACGGCGCGCAGGTAGCCCTGCCCGAACCGGCCGCCGCCGTCCACCACCTCGACGTCGTCGAGCAGCGCCAGGTGGCCGCGGGCGCACAGCGGCGCGGCCGGGTCGGCGCGGCGGGCGGCCACGTCGATCATCCGGATCGGTGGGCGCTCCCGTTCGTCGAGCGCGTCCAGCCAGGTCGGCTCGAGGCGGCCGCCGTCCAGGCCGGTCTGGCGGGCCAGCGCCGGGGCGTTGAAGTAGCCGAACATCGACTCGCCGGTGTAGAACGGCTCGCCGTCGACGGCGAGGGAGTAGGAGAAGTCCTGCAGGGCCGTGCCGGGCATCGGGTTGGTCGACAGCAGCGTCGAGTGCTGGCGGATCGTGGCGTCGCGCAGGTCGACCTCCCGCAGCACGGTCGCGCTGCCGCCGAGGTTGCGCAGGCTGTAGTCCTCCGCCGGCTCGGCCAGCGTGGCGCCGAGGTAGTAGCCCAGCATCAGCGCGGCCTGCAGGCTGGTCTCCATGTAGACGCAGTTCGGCATGGACGCGTTCGCCGTCTCGGTGAAGTACCAGCAGTCGGCCGCCGCGTCGTACTCGGTGACGTGCGTCGCCCCGCCGCGCAGGTCACCGCGCCGCGAGTCCATCGCCATCACCCGGTCGACGAGGCGCAGGCCGCCGCCGGGCAGCCGGGTCGCACGTCGCCCCCGGTAGGCGGCGAACTCGGGCCCGAGGCCGACGCCCTGGTCGCCGCGTGCGCAGTGGGCCATGTGGAACTCGCTGAGCAGCGCCCGCTCGCCGGCCGCGGTGCGCCGGCCCAGGAACGCGGTGACGGCCCCGCCGTGGTCGGCGCCGACCGGCGCGCCCGGCCGCTCCCGCACGGTGACCGCGACGTCGCGGACCTCGGCGACCAGCCGGCCGCCCGCGTGGACCAGCGCGCGCACGGCGAGCCAGGGCCGCGGGATCAGGTCGATGGCGGTGACGTCGAGGACGAGCTCGCCGCCGGTGCCGTCCCAGCCCCCGCCGTCGGCGGTGAGGGCCACCGTCGGGGCGGGCGGCCGCGCGCCGGTGCGCGGGCCGCCGTCGGCGTCCTCGGCCGGCGGGCCGGCGACGAACCGGGCGTCCGCCAGGCACAGGTGCAGGCCGGCGTAGAGGGCGAACACCTTGGCGGCCTGCGCGGCCGCCGCCTGGAGCGCGTCGGCCAGCGAACCGGACCCGGCCGCTCCGGCGAACGAGCCGGGCGCGGCCGTGCCGGGCAGCGCACGCAGCCCGGCGTGCAGCGAGCCCGCGGTGCGGCTCCCGCCGCGCAGCCGCAGGTCCGCCACCCAGGTGAGCAGGGCCGCCTCGCCGGGGTCGGTGAGCCGAACGTCCGGGTTGACGCCCTCCTGGTCGTAGGCCGGGCCGAAGACGCCGGCCACCTCGCCGCGGCTCAGCGCGGCCAGGTCGGCGTCGGTGAGCTCCCGGCGCCCGGAGCGGGCGAGCGGCTTGAACGCCGCCTCCGTCGCGACCGGATCCGTCGGCGCGACGTCCGGAGCAACCGGCCCGGCCGCCACAGCGGGAACGCCCGCGGCCGCGGCGGCCGGCGGAAGGACGAGCGCCTGCGAGCCGGCTGCCAACGGCCGGCCGGGACCCGCGAGAGTGAGCCGGGTGAGCGCGAGCTGCGCGTTCAGTGCCGACTCGTGGGCGGCCACCACGACCGCGCGCACCTCGCGGACGACATCCGCGATCCGCGGTGCGGGGCCGGCCGCCGCCGCGGCGGGTTGCGGAGCCGTGGGCGGCGCTGGCGTGGGGGGTGCTGGCGTGGGTGGTGCTGGCGTGGGCGGCGGCGCGGCTGTCGGTCCCGTGGCGGTCAGTCGCAGGCTGTCGAAGGGCTCCCCGTCGAACGACAGCTCGTCGTCCTCCGCGACGAACGGTGTCGCGAGTGCCGGTCCGGTCATCTCGACTGTCATGCGGACACCTCCTTCTTGTGCCAGCTCGCGGTGCCCTCGGCGAACTTCGCGGCCATGTCGGGCGTCCCGACCATCGCCACGTCGTGCAGGCGGACGAGGATCCGCCCGTCGCGCCCAACCGCGGTCACCCGGCTGGTGACCCCGGTGTCACGCACCGCCGCGCCGTCGATCACCACGGCGAACGGCTCGCCGGCGGGCAGCGGCGCGCGGTAGTCGATCCGGCCGACGGCCAGCGGCAGGCATGCCTGGCCGGTCAGCCACCGGCCGAGCACGGACGGGCCGTGCAGCAGCAGGTCGGCCAGCACCGGGTCGTGCAGGGCGCCGGCGAACGCGCCCCGGCCCACCTCCGCGCCGTCCAGGCGGCATTCGACGACCAGCCGGTCGTCGCCGCGCGCCACGATCCGTCGGATGCCCTGCAGCAGTGGGCCGTGGAACAGCGTCGCGCCGGTGTAGATCTCCAGGCCGTCCTCGGGGCCGGGCGCCGTCCACTCGGCTTCGAGTCGGGGCCAGTCCTCGACCTCGGCGGGAGCCGGCGGGGCGGCGGCGAGCACCAGCGTGGCGGCGTAGCGCGACAGCCCGGCCGGCAACGCGCCGGGGCTGCGCACGCTCGCCTTCACGACGACCCGTCCGCCCGTGCCGGCGCCCTCGCGCTCGGCCGCCGCGGTGTGCGCCTGGAACGCCAGCTCGCCCGTCCCGTCGAACACGACTCCCTTGTGGACGTCGAATCCGCGGACCTCGACCACCGTCAGCCCCGGGTGGGCCCGCTCGACCACGTTGACCAGCCAGCCGAGCCCGAACGTCGCCGGCAGGACGGGGAAGCCGCCTACCTGGTGGTCCCGGATGACCGGGTGCTCGGCGATCTCGCGCAGCTCGCGGCGGGCGACCAGCGCCGGGGCGGGGCGGACGTCGGACCCGCCGGTCAGCGCCTCGGCGGAGCCGACCAGGACGCACACGTCGTCCACCCGGGCCGGCTCGAACTGCTCGGCGAACGCCTCGGCGCCCGCCGTCCGGTCGATCAGGGCGACGCCGCGGGAGCGGAAGAGCTCCCGCAGGTCGGCGTCGACCATGCCGCCGTCCCAGGCGCCCCAGTCGATCGCGGTGACGTGCCGGCCGCGGTCGGCGTGCTTCCAACCCGCGGCGAGGCGGCCCAGCGCCTCGTTCGCCGCGGCGTAGTCGGCCTGGCCGGGGTTGCCCATCAGCCCGGCCACCGAGGCGAACAGCACCAGGTGGCGCAGGGGCGAGCCCGGCCCGTCGCCGAGCGCGTCGAGGACGTTGCGCAGCCCGGTCAGCTTGGGCGTGAGCACGCGGCGGACCGCGTCGGGCGTCTTGGCGGTCAGCGCGCTGTCGGCCAGCGCGCCCGCGCCGTGCACCAGGGCGGCGGCGCGGCCCCGGTAGGGCTCCAGCGCGGCGCGCACCGCGTCCCGGTCGGCGATGTCCACGGCCAGGTACTCGCCGTCGGAGCCGGCCGCGGTGAGCGCGGCCAGGGTGTCCCGGATCTCCCTGCGGGCCAGGACGTCGCGGCGGGCCGCCTCGGCCTGGCGGGGCGTCGGGCGCGGCCCGCCAGGACCGGCCTGCGCGGCCAGGGCCGCCGCGGCGGCGGCGAGCAGGCCGCCGTCGGCGACGCCGGTCGCCCACTCGGGGTCGCTGTCGGCCGCCGTGCGGCCGAGCAGGACGAACCGGGGCCGGGTCCGCGCCGCGAGGGCACGCACGCAGTCCGCGGTGACCCCGCGTGCCCCGCCGGTCACGACGATGATGTCGTCGGGGCCGAGGACCGGGAGGGCGGCGCCGGTGCCGGCCTCCCGGTCCTCGGCCTGTGCGGCCCGGTGGTCCTGTGCGGCCCGGTCGCCGAAGGGCCCGGGCCGGACGGTCCAGCGCGCTCCCGTCGCGTCCAGGCCTACCTCGGCCAGGTCGGTCGCCGCGTCCCACAGCTCGGTGAGAACCAGCTCCGCGACCGCGGCCGGGACGTGGGCGGGGTGGAGGTCCAACGCGCGGCAGAACAGCGCCGGCTCCTCGCGCAGCAGCGTCTTGACCACCCCTGCCGCACCGCCGACGAGGCGCTCCACCGCCGGCGCGTCGCCGCGCAGTCCCAGGCCGCCGTCCAGCCGGGTGACGGCGCAGAACGCCGCCCGCCCGCCGCGCGCCGCGGCTCGCGACAGCGGCCCGGCGGCGTGCTTGGCGACCAGGACGGTGTCGGCGAGCCGCCGGATCCCCGCCGCCCAGGCGCCGTCGCCGCCGTCCGCGGCGATCAGCAGGGCGCACAGGTCGACGGCACCGTCGCCACCGAGCGCGCCGGCCAGGGCCTGCTCGACCTCGGCCGCGTCCCACCCGTCGAGCGGGTCGGCCTGGTCGGCGCCGTCGCCGGCCGTCCCGCCGTGGCCGGGCAGCCGCACGGTGCGGACGGCGAACCCGCGGGCGGTCAGCCCGTCGGCGAGTGCCGTCAGCTCAGGCGCCGGCGCGTCGTGGCCGGTCGCGTCGATGAGCACGGCGACCGGGTCGGCGCCGAACGGGGTGGCGTCCAGGATGTCGACCGGCGCCGCCGGCACCAGCTCGACCGGCCGGTGGGGCAGTACGGCGTCATCGCCGTGGCCGGCGGCGTGATGACCGTTCAGGCCGGCCGTTCCGGTCGGCTCACCTCCTTTCGGCTGATCTCCTTTTGGGGAGGTGCCGTTCGGGGCGCCGTCCGGGGCCGGGTTCACCGGACCCAGGGAGGTGAGGACGTAGTCGGTGATGTGGTTGAGGGTGCGCATTTCGGCGAGGGTTTCGGGGCCGGCGCTGGGGAGGGTGGGGAAGTGCTCCTGGAGGGCGCCGAGGATTTGGACTCGTTTGATGGAGTCGACGCCGAGGTCGGCTTCGAGGTCCATGCCGGTGTCGATCATTTCGGCGGGGTAGCCGGTGCGGTCGGCGACGACGCCGAGCAGCGCGGTGCGGACGGTGTCCGGGTCGACCCCGGGGGCTGCGGCGGGGCTGCCGTTGAGCGTGCCGTTCGGTGGCGTCGATGCGGCTGGGGGTGCGCCGGCGGCGAGCGAGGTGAGGACGTAGTCGGTGATGTGGTTGAGGGTGCGCATTTCGGCGAGGGTTTCGGGGCCGGCGCTGGGGAGGGTGGGGAAGTGCTCCTGGAGGGCGCCGAGGATTTGGACTCGTTTGATGGAGTCGACGCCGAGGTCGGCTTCGAGGTCCATGCCGGTGTCGATCATTTCGGCGGGGTAGCCGGTGCGGTCGGCCACCACCCCGAGCAGCGCGGTACGCACCCCGGCCTCATCCGGCCCAGCCGCCGGCCGAGCCTCAGCCCCCTCTGAGGATGTGTGGCGGGTGAGTGAGT
>NZ_SJXI01000118.1:0-2228 GCF_004337455.1 Parafrankia sp. BMG5.11
ACAGGCCGCGGACAGCCCGCGTTTCCTCCCGGTCCTGAAGAAGATCAAGGTGCGTGGACCGGTCGGCCGCCCCAGGACCCGGCCGGACGCGGTCGCCGGAGACAAGGCGTACTCCTCCCGCGCCAACCGCGCCCACCTGCGCACACGGAAGATCCGGGCGGTGATCCCGGAGAAGGCCGACCAGATGGCCAACCGTAAGAAGCGCGGCAGCGCCGGAGGCCGCCCGGTCAGCCACGACGCCACGCTCTACAAAGACCGCAACACCGTGGAGCGCGGCATCAACAAGATCAAGGAATGGCGGGGTCTGGCCACCCGCTACGACAAGACACCCGAAAGCTACGCCGCAGGACTCCACCTGCGCGGATCCATCCTCTGGCTACGCACCCTGCCAACCCCATGATCCGAACTTGGAACAGACCCTAGTGAGCTACTCGATGCCTCGGTGCCGGTGCTGGTGCGTTGACCAACGCTGTCCGGGCTGCCAGGGCCGTCTGCCTGATGCGGCAGCAGATTGTCCCGGCTGTCCCGGACATGCGCCCTGGACACGAGTACGGCCCGCCCCGGCGAGTACCAGGACGGGGCCGTACCGAGGATGAGTCAGGACGCGATCGCTGTCCGGCCGTCCTCGTCGTGACGACCTCGAGGGACGACCGGTCCGGGTCGCAAGGCCCGGACCTGGGCAGCGCGGGGCCACACCCCGACCGTGCGGGTGTCCGGGAAGGGCTCGGGGCGAGTGTCGATGGCAGCCCTGGTCTGTTACCGGCCTGGTCAGCGACCCCGGCTGTTCTACCGGGTGCTGACCCACCACGGCCGTAAAGGCGAGCGCCGCAGCTTCTCCGAGGCGGAAGGACGGCATGATGATGGCGTCGCGGACCTGACCGGGGCCGGGTGGCCGCCGTGACCGGCCGAGGGATGAATGGCGGCGGGAGGTAGCCCGTGGTGGATGCCGAGGGGCTGCCCGCGGGCCCGGTCGTGGACGCCTGGATGCAGCACCCCACGGTCCGGTTCCTGCGCGAGGACATGTTCGCGTCGCTGCACCGGTGGACTGGCGCCGCGGAGCCAACCGGCGAACTGCCCCTGGACGCGACCGTCCGGGCACTCGACGACGGCGGGGTTGACCGGGGGCTGATCTGCGCCTGGTACGGCCCGGCCGGTCCACTGATCTCCAACGACGAGGTGGACGCCTGCGTCCGGGCTCGACCAGACCGGTTCCGCGGCGTCGCCTCCGTCGACATCCGCTACCCGGTCGCCGCCATCGGCGAACTCCGCCGTGCCGTGCAGGACCTGGGGTTCGTCGCGCTGCGGATCGTGCCGTGGCTGTGGGGGCTGCCGCCAAACGATCGGCGGTACTACCCGCTGTTCGCCACCTGCGTCGAGCTGGGTATCCCGTTCTGCACCCAGGTCGGGCACACCGGCCCGCTGCGCACCTCGGAGACCGGGCGGCCGATCCCGTACCTCGACGACGTGGCACTGGAATTCCCGGAGCTCGTCATCGTCGCCGGACACATCGGCTACCCGTGGACCAACGAGATGATCGCGCTCGCGACGAAATACCCGAACGTCTACATCGACACCTCCGCCTACGCCGCCCACCGGTATCCCCCGGAGCTGGTCGCCTACCTACGGGAGCACGGCCGGGCCAAGGTCCTGTTCGGGACGAACTATCCGATGATCACTCCGCGGCGGGCTCTCGAACGCCTTGGCGAGCTCGGTCTCGACAGCGAGACTCGGGCGGCGTTCCTCGGCGGGAACGCCACCAGGGTGTTCCGCATCTAAAGCGTCAGTGCGGGTCAGACGCCCGCGCCGAAGGCAGGCTACGGGCGCAGGCCGATCAGCCGGCGGGTGGCCCGCTCGTACACCGGCCAGGGCAGCGCTGCGCGCAACGCGAGCTTGATCCAGGCGTCGGTGCCGACCGGGTGGCGCAGCCGGCGGCGGCGCGTGGTGGCCGCCGCCGCGATGACGTGGGCGACCTCGTCGGGGTCACGTAGATGGTTGGCGATGTAGTCGCCGTAGAACTCGCGCAGTTTGACGAAGTCGCCCGCATAGGGCGAGTGCACGGGCACGGGGGCGTTCAGCATGGGCGAGTCGTAGATGGCCGTTCGGTAGGAGCCTGTGGGGCTCCAGAACCCCGATTTGGGCGGTGACCTGCACGTTTGCCTGCCGGACTGGGCCTGTGTCGGGCAGGCTGGATGGTCATGGTGTGGTCGCTGCTCCACGCCCTGACACGG